>DATLGG010000068.1:0-5852 GCA_035540615.1 Actinomycetota bacterium
CCTCTACTCCGCGTTCATCGACGCGCAGCTCCAGGAGGAGGCGATCCAGGCGGGCGTCGCCGCGTGCGTGCCGAAAGGCTCCGGGGTGGAGTCGCTCGCCACCGAGATCAGCGCCCTCGCGATGGACCTCGGCGGGAACGACGACGGGTCGAGGCGGGAGTGAGCCGATGCGGCGCGGCACGCTGATCGCGATCATCGCCCTGTTCCTGCTCATCGCGATCGCCGCCACGATCCAGCTCGGCTACGGCAGCCGGGGCGACCGCGACCTCCCCGGCCCCGGCGCACCGAGCACCCCCGCCGGCTGAGCCCTCAGAACGCCGAGCCGCGGGCGGCGAGGTTGCGGTCGAGCATCGCCTGGATCGTGCCGCGGATCTGCTCGGTGAGCTCGAAGACGGTGAGGCCGTCGCGCCACGCCTCGGGCCCGTGGCCGTCGGTGGGGATCGGCTCACCGAACTCGATCAGCCACTTCGACGGCAGCGGGATCATCCCGAGCGGGCCGAGCCACGGGAAGAACGGCGTGATCGGAACGTAGGGGAGCCCGAGGGCGCGGGCGAGCGGGCGCGCCTGGGCGATCATCGGATAGATCTCCTCGGCGCCGACGATCGAGACCGGCACGATCGGCACGCCCGTGCGCAGGGCCAGCTCGATGAAGCCACCCCGCCCGAAGCGCTGGAGCTTGTACCGGTCACGGAAGTGCTTGCCGACGCCCTTGAACCCCTCGGGGAAGACCCCGACGAGCTCACCGCGCTCGAGCAGGCGCAGGGCGTCCTCTTCGCATGCGAGCGTGTTCCCCGATTTGCGCGCGAGCTCCCCGATCACCGGCATCCGCAGGGCCAGGTCGGCCGCCAGCAGTCGGACGTGGCGCCGAGCCGGGTGGTGGTCGAGCACCCCGAACTTCATCACGACCGCGTCGAACGGGACGGCCCCGGAGTGGTTCGCGACGAGCAGCGCCGCGCCCTCGGAGGGGATCCGCTCGATGCCTCGCCACTCGACGCGCCACCAGTCCCGGTACAGCGGCCGGGCGATCCGCAGCAGCACCTCCTCGGTCAGCTCCGGGTCGAACCCGAACTCATCGACCTCGTACTCCCCCGAGAGCCGCCGGCGGAGGATGTCGACGACGTCGCTCACGAGAGCGCTTCCTCGATCCGTCGTCGCTCCGCCGCGGCGACGTCGAGCAGCGCCGCCCGGGTGTCGAACTTCGGCTCCCACCCGAGCGTCCGCTTCAGCCGGGCGTTGTCCGTGACGCGTCCGTGCAGGAGGAGCGGCAACTGGTCGAAGGCTACGTCCACGAGTCGCAGCCGGGTGAGGACCGACGCGAGCGGCCGGCCCAGCGGAGGCAGGACCGGCAGCGGCGGTTTCCCGAGGAGCCGGAGCGCCTGCGAGAGGTAGACGATCCCGTCCGCGGAGACGTTGAAGACTCCCGGGTGATCCTCGCGCGTCACGCGCTCCAGCACCTCGAGCGCATCGTCCTCGTGGATCAGCTCGAGCCGCGGATCGTAGCCGATGGGCGTCGGCACGACGGGTAGCGAGAAGTACCGCGTGAGCGAGCTCTGGATCCGCGGACCCATGAAGTTCGCGAAGCGCAGGATCGTGAGCGCGACCCCCTCGCGGCGTCGCGTGAGGTCCCGCGCGTAGCCCTCGACCTCGACGGCGTCCTTCGCGTAGCCGCCCCGCACCTGCCCGCGCGCGGCCATCTCCTCGGTGAACACGGCCGGCATCTCGGCATCGCTCCCGTAGACGGCGGTCGAAGACTTCACGACGACCTTGCGGACGCTCTGGGCACGCTGGCAAGCGGCGAAGAGCTGCATCGCGCCGATCACGTTGATCTCCTTCATCCGTCCCCGCCCGCCGGCTCCCGCCGGCGTGGCGAGGAGGTCGAGGTGGACGACCGTGTCGGCGCCGCTCGTCTGCAGGATCGACAGGAACACCGGGGTCCGGATGTCGGCGGGGACGAAGCGGGCGCCGCCGAGCGGGTGCTCCGGCTCGGTGCGGTCGACCGCAACGACCTCCTCCACCGCGGGGTCGTCGGCGAGGCGGCGCGCGAGCGCGGCGGCGAGGTGACCGGCGGCTCCCGTGACGAGGACCCGCTGCCCCATCGCTCCTACTTCTGGCGGCGCTGCCAGCGGGTCTTCTTCAGGAGCTTCTTGTGCTTCTTCTTCCGCATCTTCTTGCGGCGCTTCTTGACGAGTGACGGCACGAACGTCCTTTCAGTCGGATCCGAACAGGTTGCGAAGGTCCATGCGCCTGGCCCGGAAGTCATCCTCCAAGCGCATCGAACCAAGGATAAGCGCTTTCGGCCCCTCGGCGGCGGGCGAGACCAACCGCAGGGCGCCGTCCTCCGCGACGTGCTCGAGGTACCCGATCCCCGGGCACCCGCCCTTGCCGTCGGAGAGCCCGACGAGGAGGCGGTCGAGGGCCGAGAGATCGAACAGCGCCGGCAGCGCCGGCATGAACACCGTCGGCTTCACCCGCCAGCGGTGAAGGGGCTCGTCGAAGTAGCGCCGCATCGATTCCTCACGATGGGCGGCCCGGCGCTCGACCGAGGTCGGGACCACCTCGGGATGCACCGGCAGCGTCACGACCTCGGCGGCGGCGAACCGGCGGATCACACCGAGCAGCGGCTCGAGCTCCGCCCCTCGCTCGAGCCCCACGACGAGGTCTGGCTGGAGCAGGGTGACCTTGTGGTACTTCAGGACCTGCGCGAAGATCCCGGTGACGAGCCCGGTCGTGTCGACGACGATCATCTCCGCACCCTCGGTGCGCGCGCGCTGGACCATGAGCGCGGCGCCGACCGCCAGCGGGAGGACGTGACCCTGCGGCGACGTCGATCCCACGAACGCCATCGCGTCCGCCTTGGTCAGCGACGTCGGCTCGAGGTCGCTCGGCCGCCGGCACATCCGCAGACCCACGGTCGTCGGTGGGCCGACCGTCGACTGACCCACGTCGGCGTCGACGAGGCCCACCGGGAGTCCCGCCTCGATGCCCGCGGCAGCGATGCTGCGCGCGAGGGTGGTCTTCCCCGTGTCGAGCCCGCCGAGCAGGAGGGTCAGACCGCGCCGTTCGACGGCCCGGCGGACCAGGTCTTCGTGTGGGTCCATCTCGCCTCCGGTCTCCCGGAGGCTCGGCTCCTCGCCGTGGTGAGGGGTCTAGCCGGCTTCGGTGTACCTCGCGTCGAGGTATCGGTGAACGTCTTCCTCCCGGACCCGGTACCCCCGGCCGATCTGCACGGCGGGGAGGTCCCCCTGCTTGATGAGTCGGTACACGGTCATCTTGGACACCCGCAGGAAGCGGGCGACCTCATTCACGGTCAGGAAACGAGCCTCTCGGAACGATGCTTGCTGGGCCACGCTGGGGCGATTCTAGCGGAGGAAGGGGTGGCGCGAACAGCCCCGCAACCGGCGCGAAGGTGACGAGACGGGCATGGGAGGATACGCGGGTGACGGGAACCCTCTACCTGGGCACGTCCGGGTTCGCCTATCCCGAGTGGAAAGGCGTCTTCTACCCCCCGGAGACGAAGGGCGAAGAGATGCTCCCCTTCTACGCCTCGAGGTTCCGCTCGGTCGAGGTGAACTACACCTTCCGCCGCACGCCCGCCGAGACGACGCTCGCCACCTGGCTGGAGCGAACGCCGCCGGGATTCCGCTTCACGCTGAAGGCGCACCAGCGGATCACCCACACGCGTCGGCTCCGGGATGCGGAGGAGCCGCTCGGCGTCTTCCTCGAGCGCGCCCGGAGGCTGGGCGACCGGCTCGGCCCGACGCTCTTCCAGCTCCCCCCGACCTTCGAGCACGACCCGCAGGCGCTGGAGGCCTTCCTCACCCTCCTCCCCGACGACCTCCGCTTCGCGTTCGAGTTCCGGCATCCCTCCTGGGAGGCCGCCCGGCCCGTACTCGCCGAGCGGGGGGTCGCCTGGTGCGTCGCGGAGACCGACGAAGGCCCCGCCGGAGCGATGGCCTGGGAGCCGTTCGGGTACCTCCGCCTGCGGAAGGAGTCCTACGCGGACGAGGAGCTCGTCGTCTGGGCGGAGCGGATCCGCGACGCGCTGGCGGCGGGGCGCGACGTCCACTGCTACCTCAAGCACGAGGAGAAGGGGACGGGCCCGCGCTACGCGATGAAGCTCAAGGAGCTGATCGAAGGCGGCTGAGTCTCAGTCGGGGAACCGCGAGGCGATGACCTGGAAGCAGGGCCAGTAGTCCTCGGGCTCGACGTTGTCGTCCATCACCACGACGGGGCCGCCGCGTCCCTTCGCCTCGGCGACCACGAGCGCCGGGTCGTTCACGTCCGCGATCGAGGCCGGCGTGGACACGATCTCGATCGCGGCGCCTGCGAAGCCGTGGTCCGCGAACACGAGGTCGGGGACCTCCTCCTCGAGCATCCGCCGCATCCCCGCGGGACTGTGGGTGTGGATCCCCTTGACGCCGTTCGTCAGCATCCCCACCCGGTCCTCGTAGCGGATCACGCGCCGCTTCCTGCCCTCGTCGATCACGCGGCCGTCGGCCGGTGTGATGAGCGTCGCGCCGTGCTTCTCGAGGAGCCGCCCGGTGGCCGCATAGAGCAGCGGGAGTCCGTTCGGGTGGCCGGTCGCGAGCAGGACCCGCTCCCCACCCTGCGCCGCGAGCGCCAGGCGGTCCCCGACGCGCTCCAGGCGGTCGATCACCTTCCCGGCGTCGACCCGGACGAGGCCGTGGCGCACGCTGGGGTCCGGGTCGAAGCCGCTCGCCTCGGCCATGATCGCGATGACCTGCTCGAACGTGTCGACGTCGACCCCGCGGATCCCGAACTGCGAGCTCGGATCGCCGTCGCAGAGCTTGCCCAGCTTCCAGACGACGTTCGGCCGGTCGTGGGAGACGACCCCCGCCATGCCGCCCTCGAGCAGCGCGCGCCGGATCTCCTCGCGGGTGTAGGACCCGCGCGCCCACGGGTCGGATTCGAGGACCCGTGAGCTTTGTGGTTTGCTGGCCATCGAACCCAATCGTAGGCGAGGAGGTGTCCTGGTGCCCGAGCTCGAGGGGCGGGTCGCGCTGGTCACCGGCGGTTCGAAGGGGATCGGCCGGGCGATCGCGCTGCGCTTCGCCCGCGCCGGCGCCGACGTGGCGATCGCCGCGCGCGGGGCCGAGGCCCTGGAGCGGACCGCCGTGGAGATCCGCGAGACCGGCCGCCGGGCCCTGGCGGTGCCCACCGACGTCACCGACGCCGACCAGGTGCGATCCCTCGTCGAGCGAACCGCCGCCGACCTCGGCACGATCGACGTCCTCGTGAACAACGCCGGCGCGGCGCCTTTCCTCGCGACGATCGACCAGATCCGCGAGGACGGCTTCGAGAAGTACTTCCGCGTGACGTTCACGAGCGCCTTCCACTGCACGAAGGCCGTCGCGCCGATCTTCCTGGCGAAGGGCTCGGGCGCCGTCGTGAACGTCGCCTCGGTCGCGGCGTTCATCGCGAGCCCGGGGCTCACCTACTACGGCGCGGCGAAAGCGGCGCTCATCAACCTCACGAAGACGGTGGCCCGCGAGTGGGCGTCGAGCGGGATCCGCGTGAACGCGATCGCGCCGGGCTGGATCGAGACCGAGATGAACGCGGTCGGGCGCGGGAACCCCGACTGGTACGAGCGGGTGCGCTCGGCCATCCCGCTCGGACGCTGGGGCACCGCGGAGGAGATCGCCGAGGTCGCGCTCTTCCTCGCGTCCGACGCCGCCTCGTTCATCACCGGCGCCGTGATCGTCGCCGACGGCGGGCAGACGACCGCGAACCTCGTCGGCCAGCATCGGGAGCAGGAGCTTCGTCAGGCGAAGGACCGACAGGTAGTTCGTCGCCGTCACCCGCTCGAGGTGCGCGAGAGAGAGGTCCGCGAA
>DATLGG010000069.1:0-2019 GCA_035540615.1 Actinomycetota bacterium
GGGCTTCCCGTGCTCCCAGAAGCCGCGCGGGTCGTGGTCGCCGTTCGCCGAGGCGAGGATCGCGAAGTTCGTGTCTCCGCCGGACTTCCAGTCGACGTACTCGAGGTTCTCCCACTCTCCGGGCTCCGGCATCTGCCCCTCGTAGGGCTTCAGCACGACGAACCCCTTCTCCTCCATGACGGGGAGGGTCACGTACCTCGAGCGGTCCCTCTTGCCGCCGGCCTTCTCCATCTCCATGCGAACGTCCTCCTCGGGTTGCCTTCGGTGCCCTCATCGTAGCCGAGGTGGCGCTGCGGCAGCCACGCTGCCGCAGCCGCCCCCGCTCACCTAGGCCTCGCTACCCGCTTTCTCGCGCGCAGCGAAACCAGCCACCATCAGGGCCAGCGAAAAGAGGAGCAGGAACCACAGGCGCACTCCGGTCAGCGCGAGGCCCCCGGGGCGCTGGGGCTCCTCTGCCAGGAGCGCCGGTCGCGCATCGTTGTCGATCCCGTTTCCCGAGTCGCGCGTGTCGTCATCATCGTCATCCTCCCTCGCCGGCAGCTCCGGGGTGGTGACCACAGAGGTGTCGGTGACGGAGAAGCTGGAGAACTCGTCTCGAAGGACCACGCCAGCGGTGTTCAGCAGCTGGCTGTTCGACGCGGGAGCGTACCGGGCCAGGGTGAACCGGCAGGTGACCGCGTCGCCGTCGGACCCACCCCGGGAAAGCTCCATCCCGACGGCATTCGCCGCCGATGCATCGAGGCACTCCGGGACATCGACGGTGGATCCCGCGAACGTGTCCTTGATCGCCTCGATCGTCACGGGCACGGGACTCGTGTTGGTGATCACGAGCTGGAACCTGACGGACTGACCGGCCGCCGACGCCACCTCCTGATGGGAGAAGGCGCCCTGGAGATCGGCGTCGTTCGTCTTGACGACGGTTCCCGACAGAGGCGTGCGGCCGTGCGAGAAGGTGCACTCGACGTCCTCGCCACCACTCAGCTCGATGGACGCCACGCCCGTCCCCGCATCGGCCGACGTCCCGTCTCCGCCGACGCACTCGAGGCCTTGCAGCGTCCAGCCGGCGGGAACATCGGTCGCGGAGATCGAGTAGCTGCCGGGAAGCAGCCCGGCCACCATGAAGGTGGAGGGATTGGTGTCGTCGTCCGCGGCCGTATCGAGGGTCAGGTGCTGCGGCATGTCGGTGCCGGTGCCCGAGTACGTGAAGTTCGCCGACCGCGCGTCTGCCGGATCCGTCTCGGTCGTGACGGTGATCGACCCGAGCCGCGTGTTCGTGATCGTGCAGAGGATGTCGTCGCCGTCCGCCACGGTCACGATCTCGTCCTGGACGGGCCCGTCACCGCTGTCGCCCAGCGCGCCAGCCCCATCACCCTCGCGCGGGCCGCAGACGATCCCACGCCCGTAGTCGTCGAGGCTCGTCCCGGGAGCCGCCCGCTCGCCCACGGTGTAGGTCCCCGTCGGGATCTGTACGGGACCCGTCGAGCCCAGATGACCGACGGGGGTGGTCGATCCCACCGTCGAGCCTTCGCTGTCCTCGATGAACAGGTCGAACTCGCCGGGGTCACCGGCGGGCTCCAGCACCTTCACGACTTCGATCCGCCCGGTCTTCCGGGTGTTGGTGATCGTGCAGACGACGTCATCCCCGGATCCCAACACGACGGTGGCATCGCCCTCGGAGAGCGCGAGCGCCCCCGCGTCCCCCTGCCGTGGGTCGCATGAGATGTCGGAGTGGTAGTCGCCGAGCGAGCTTGCCCCGCCGGCACGCTCGGCGACGGTGTAGGTCCCGGTGGGCAGCTCGACGGAGCCGGTCGATCCGTGATGCCCGACGGGGCCCGTCGATCCCACCATCGAGCCTTCGCCGTCTTGGATCAGCAGCTCGAACTCGCCCGGGTCATCCGCCGGCTCGAGCGCCTTCACGACCTCGATCTTCCCGGTCTTCCGGATGTTCGTGATCGTGCAGGTAACCTGCTCGCCATCCGCAACCGTCAGCGAAAGATCGGATCCCGAACCTTCCGCGAC
>DATLGG010000070.1:0-4629 GCA_035540615.1 Actinomycetota bacterium
GTGAACACCCCGACCAGGTAGACGGCGATCAGCCGCGTGAGCTCCGCGTTGAACAGCCACACGAGGAGCGCCGAGGAGACGGCCAGGACCAGGATCCCGTTCGAGAACACGAGGCGGTCGCCGCGGTTGCGGAACTGTCCAGGCATGAACCGGTCCCTCGCAAGGATCGCGGAGAGACGAGGGAAGTCCTGGTACGCGGTGTTCGCCGCGGCGATCAGGATCATCGCCGTGAACGCCTGCAGGACGAAGAACATGACCGACCGACCGAAGATCGTCTCGCCGATCTGCGCCAGGACCGACCGGGCCCCCGCGATCTCCTCGGTCACGCGCACCTCGAGCAGGGAGGCCATGAGGGTGACGCCCAGGAACATCGTGACCGAGATCGCGGCCATCATCGCGAGGGTGGCGGCGGCGTTCCGGGCGCGCGGGCGGCGGAAGGCCTGGACGCCGTCGGCGACCGCCTCGACACCTGTCAGCGCCGAGGACCCGGACGTGAACGCGAGGAGGATCAGGAAGAGGTTCAGCGTGCTCTCCTCGTGCAGCGGCAGGTCCGCCGTCTCGGCCCGGGGGCAGACGTCCATGCACCGGATGAGCCCCGCGCCGACCGTGACGTAGATCGAGGCGACGAACCCGTACGTCGGGACGGCGAAGAGCATCCCCGACTCGCGGACGCCGCGGAGGTTCGCGAGCGAGATCAACGCGATGAAGCCCATCGCCAACGTGATCTTGTGCTCGGCCAGGGCCGGCACGGCGGAGGTCACCGCGACCGCGCCGGCCGTCGCACTGACGGAGGCGGTGACGACGTAGCCGATCAGGATCGCCCCGGCCGCCAGGAGCCCGGGGATCGTCCCGAGGTTCTCGCGCGCCACGATGTAGGACCCGCCGCCTTGCGGGTACGCGCGGACCGTCTGCCGGTAGGAGGTCACCACGACGAGGAGGACCAGGGCGATCGCGCCGCCGATCGGCAGCATGAGGGTGAGGGCCGCGGCGCCCCCGACCACCAGGGCGAGCATCATCTCCTCGGTGGCGTAGGCGACCGATGACAGCGGGTCGGAAGCGAACACCGGCAGCGCGAGCGTCTTCGGCAGGAGATGGTGCTCGGCCTTCTCCGAGGCGATCGCTCGGCCCAGGATGAGGCGCTTCAGCCGCCCGGCGACGGTAGCCACGGGGGGGATTCTATGGGTGGCGGGCGCTTCCGCCGAAGTGCGCCCCGGCCCTCGGGCGCGCTAGGCTCTCCCCGTGCACGTCATCATCATGGGGTGCGGCCGCGTGGGAGCCGAGCTCACGCTCCAGCTCTCGAAGGCCGGCCACTCGGTCGCGGTCATCGACAAGCGGGCGAGCGCCTTCGACCGCCTCCCGCCGGGCTTCCAGGCCAACCGGGTGGTGGGCTACGGCTTCGACCGAGAGGTCCTGGCGAAGGCCGGCATCGACCAGGCGGACGCGTTCATCGCGGTCTCGAACGGCGACAACTCGAACATCCTGTCGGCGCGCGTGGCGCGGGAGCACTACAAGGTGCCGAAGGTGATCGCGCGGATCTACGACCCGCGCCGGGCCGAGATCTACGAGCGGCTGAACATCCCGACCGTCGCCACCGTCATCTGGGCCGCGAAGCAGATCCAGTACCTCCTCTTCCACGGACGTGAGGAGCTGAAGGAGACGTTCGCCGGCGGGACGCTGATGCGACTCCAGGTGAAGGTGCCATCCCACCTCGTCGGCAAGCCGATCGACTCGGTCGTGGAGACGGGGAAGGTGACGGTGATCGGCGTCGACCGAGGCGGCGGTGGGTTCATCCCGACGGGTGGGTCGACGTTCCAGGAAGGCGACGTCGCGCACTTCATCGTTCACAAGGACGCGATGGACCGCTACGACTTCCTGATGGAGCCCGAGGCGGAGTGACGTGAGGATCGTCGTCACGGGCGCAGGGAAGATCGGCCGCCACCTGGCGAACGACCTCCAGGAGCGGGGGCACGAGGTCACGCTCGTCGAGCAGGACTCGGGCGAGATGGAGCGGGCCCGCGGCGAGGCGGTCGAAGGGCTGACGCTCGTGCTCGGCGACGCCTGCGAGCCGTGGGTGCTCGATGCAGCCGAGCTGCGGACGTGCGACGTCGTCGTGGCCGCGACCGGGGACGACGAGGACAACCTCGTCACGTCGCTGCTCGCGAAGCAGGAGTACGGGGTCCCGCGCGTGATCGCGCGCGTGAACCACCCCAACAACGAGTGGCTGTTCACCGAGCAGTGGGGCGTCGACGTCGCGGTGAGCCCGCCGCACGTGCTGACGGCGCTCGTCGAGGAGGCGGTGACGACCGGCGACCTGGTCCGCCTGCTGAAGCTCGAGGGCGGGGAGGTCTCGCTCGTCGAGGTGAAGCTGACGGAGTCGTCACACATGGTCGGGCGCCCGCTCTACGAGCTGCGCCTGCCTCAGGATGCCGCGGTGGTCGCGGTCCTGCGCGGCGGCCACGTCGTGATCCCCCAGCCCGAAACCCAGCTCGCCGCCGGCGACGAGGTCATCGCGATCGCCACCCCCGAGAACGAGGACCAGATCCGCACCGCCCTCATGGGCTAGCGAACGACCCGCAAGCGGTGGGTCGCCGTCGGTCAGTGGGAGCCGACGAACTCGTAGCCGGGGTTGACGACCCGCAGGCGGCCCTTCTCCTCGACGACCATGCCCTCGAGCAGGACCCGGGTGCCGAGGCCGACGCCGGGGATGTGGCTGCGGCCGGTCCAGACCGCGACGACCTCGCCGGTGCCGTCGGTGACGAGCGCCTCGAGTGACTCCTCGCCGGGGCGGATCGTCATGCGGCGCACGACGCCGGCGATCCGGCAGCGGGAGCGGCGTTCGCACGAGCCGATCGGCGTCGCGCCGGCGACCTCGGCCGCCCACTGCCGCGTCTCCTCGCGCAAGCGCTCCTCGTCGGACTGCCCCATGCGCTCCCGCATGCGGCGGAACCAGCTCATACCCCGGAGCCTAGCTCGCCTGGGTCGTGACCTCGGCCGCCTCCGGGCTCGGGGGCTCGGCGGCACCGAGGATCTCGTCGGCGCGCAGGCGCTTCGAGTGCCAGATCGCGAGGCCGAGGATCAGCGTGCCGAGGACCGAGACGACGATCCGCGTCCCGATGTCGTCAGCCGCGGCCACCACGATCGGGGCGATCAGGAGCGCCACGAGGTTCATGACCTTGATCAGCGGGTTCAGCGCCGGGCCCGCGGTGTCCTTGAACGGGTCGCCCACGGTGTCGCCAATCACGGTCGCCTTGTGCGGCTCGGATCCCTTGCCGCCGTGGTGCCCCTCCTCGACGAGCTTCTTCGCGTTGTCCCACGCGCCGCCCGAGTTCGACAGCATGACGGCCAGGAGCTGTCCCGTGAGGATCACGCCGGCGAGGTAGGCGCCGAGCGCCTCGGCCTCGAGGGCGAACCCGACGACGACCGGGGTGAGGACCGCGAGGAGCCCCGGCGTGAGCAGCTCCCGCAGCGAGGTCCGCGTGCAGATGTCGACCACGCGGCCGTAGTCGGGCGTCTCGGTCCCCTCCATGATCCCTGGGTGGTCGCGGAACTGGTTCCGCACCTCGACGACAACCTTCGCCGCGGCACGCCCGACCGCGCGGATCGCGAGCGCGGCGAAGAGGAACGAGACGGATCCACCGATCAGCAGGCCGACGAGCACCTGCGGCTCATCGATGCGGATCCCCTCGAACTCGAGCCCGGCTCCCTCGAGGATCTCGCGGAACGACCCGAACAGCGACGTGGCCGCGATGACGGCCGTCGCGATCGCCATCCCCTTCGTGATCGCCTTCGTCGAGTTCCCGACGGCGTCGAGGCTCTGGAGGATCTCGGCCGGTCGCCCCTCGAACTCGCCCGACATCTCCGCGATGCCCTGTGCGTTGTCCGAGACCGGGCCGTACGTGTCCATCGAGACGATGACGCCGACGGTCGTGAGCATCCCCATCCCGGTGAGCGAGATGAAGTAGAGGCGCTCCGCGAGGTTGTCCCCGAGCAGGAACGCCCCGGTGATCGCGCCGCCGATCACGAGGATCGCCCACACGGTGGACTCGAGCCCGACCGAGAACCCGGAGAGGATCGTCGTCGCGGGTCCCGTCAGCGATGACTCCGCGACCTCCTTCACGGGGCGACGCGTGGTCGAAGTGAAGTGCTCCGTCAGGAGCTGGATCACGCTCGCGAGCAGGAGGCCGATCAGCACGGCCCAGAAGCCGCGGATGTCGTCGAGGTAGCCGGTCGCGACGAAGTAGACCGCGGCTGCCGACAGGACCGCGGAGAAGAAGAACCCGCGGTTGATCGAGCGCATGCCGTGCTCCTCCTCGGAGCGCGGCGTCACGGAGTAGATCCCGATGATCGAGGTGATGACACCGATCGCGCGGACGAACAGCGGGAACATCACGCCGACGATCGCGCCCTGCGGCGAGCCGGCGAACGCGGCGGCGCCGAGGATGATCGAGGCGACGAGCGTCACCTCGTACGACTCGAAGAGGTCGGCGGCCATCCCGGCGCAGTCACCGACGTTGTCGCCGACGTTGTCGGCGATGACCGCCGCGTTGCGCGGGTCGTCCTCGGGGATGTTCTTCTCGACCTTGCCGACGAGGTCGGCGCCGACGTCGGCGCCGACCTCGTCGGCAAGGT
>DATLGG010000071.1:0-9510 GCA_035540615.1 Actinomycetota bacterium
GGTCCAGGAGCTGACGGAGCGGCTGCGGGAGGTCGACGCCGCCGTCTTCGCGGACTTCCGTGGGCTCTCGGTGTCCGACGCGGGTGAGCTCCGCACGGCTCTCGCCGAGGTCGACACCCAGCTCGCCGTCGTGAAGAACACCCTGGCGCGGATCGCCGCGCGCGATGCGGAGCTCGACGGCGTCGAGGGTTTCCTCGAGGGGCCGACCGCCATCGCGTTCGTGAAGGGGGATCCCGTCGCGGCCGCGAAGGCGATCGTCGACGCCGCGAAGCGCTTCCCCGTCCTCGAGGTGAAGGGCGGCTATGCCGAGGGCCGCGTCCTCAGCGCCGCCGACGTGGGCTCGCTCGCCGCGCTCGACTCGCGAGAGGTGATGCTCGCTCGCCTCGCCGGCCTCTTCCAGGCCCAGATGTCGCGGACGGCGTACCTGCTGCAGGCGCTCCAGTCGAAGCTGCTCAGCCTCCTGGAGGCCTACCGCGAGAAGCTGCCGTCCGACGGGGGCACCGACCCCGGAGCCGAGGATCAGCCCGCCGCAGCCGAGGCCGAGCAGGCCGCGGATGCCGAGGGCGAGCAGCCTGCGGACGCCGAGACCGACGCCGGCCCCGCGGCCGAGACCGAGCAGCCGGCCGACGCCGAGGCCGCCGAGACGGAGCCGCCCGCGGAGACCGAGACCGAGACGGACCCGGACGCGACGCCCGGGGCCGAGACCACCGAAACCGGAACGACCGAGACCGAGCCTCAGGGCGAAGGGGAACAGGAGGGTTCCTAGATGGCGACCAAGAAGATGTCGGCCGACGACCTGCTCGACGCGTTCAAGGAGATGACGCTGCTCGAGCTGTCGGAGTTCATCAAGCAGTTCGAGGAGACCTTCGACGTCCAGGCCGCCGCACCGATGGCCGGGATGGTCATGGCTCCCGGCGCGGGCGCCGGCGGCGACGGCGCGGGTGCCGAGGAGGAGGAGCAGACCGAGTTCGACGTCATCCTCACCGGCGCCGGCGACAAGAAGATCCAGGTCATCAAGGAGGTCCGTGGCCTCACGAACCTCGGCCTCAAGGAGGCGAAGGACCTGGTCGAGGCGGCGCCGAAGCCCGTCCTGGAGCGGGTGCCGAAGGAGCAGGCCGAGCAGGCGAAGGAGAAGCTGGAGTCGGCGGGCGGCACCGTCGAGATCAAGTAGCCATCTCCACTTGTCGCTCGGGGCCCCTGGGCCTATACTGTCCGTTTGCCGTGCCGTCTTCCGCGTGTGGTAGTTCCACGCATGTCATTCCCTGGGGGGGATATCTGTGCCTGAGGTGACCGCCGACCACGCCCGCGTATCGTTCGGGAAGATCGAGGAGGTTCTTCCGCTCCCGGATCTCGTGGGTATCCAGCGGTATTCGTTCGAATGGCTGAAGGACGAGGGTCTCGGCGAGATCTTCCGCGAGATCAGCCCGATCGAGGATTACACCGAGACGTACCAGCTGATGTTCGGGAAGCACCACTTCAAGGACATCAAGCACACCGAGGAGGAGTGCCGGGACAAGGACATGACCTTCTCGGCGCCGCTGTTCGTCGAGGCCGCCTTCATCAACAAGGACACCGGCGAGATCAAGGAGCAGGAGGTCTTCATGGGCGACTTCCCCATGATGACCGAGAAGGGCACCTTCATCATCAACGGCACCGAGCGCGTCGTGGTCTCCCAGCTGGTCCGCTCGCCGGGCGTCTACTTCGACCGTCAGCTCGACAAGACGGTGGACAAGGACATCTACATCGCGAAGATCATCCCCGCCCGCGGCGCCTGGCTCGAGTTCGACGTCGACAAGAAGGACACGGTCGGCGTCCGGATCGACCGCAAGCGCCGCCAGCACATCACCGTCCTGCTCAAGGCGCTCGGGTGGAGCGAGGACGAGATCCTCGAGCTGTTCGACGGCGCCGAGACGATCAAGCACACCCTCGAGAAGGACACCCTGACCACGGCCGAGGAGGCCCTCGAGGACATCTACCGCAAGCTCCGCCCGGGTGAGCCGCCGACCGCCGAGTCGGCGCGGAACCTGCTCGAGAGCCTGTTCTTCGGGACGAAGCGCTACGACCTCGCGAAGGTCGGCCGCTACAAGGTCTCCAAGAAGCTCGAGCCGGCCGACGAGATCCTCACCCGTCAGCTCAAGGCGCGGTTCCAGGAGATGAAGGAGCTCGACAACCCCGATAAGCGGGATTGGGAGCAGCCTCGCTACCGGGTCTTCGCCGAGCCGCAGACGGGCGAGAAGGGCGGGCCCGAGCACAAGCCGATCCTCACCTACGAGGACATCGCGAAGACCGTCCGCTACCTCGTGAAGCTGCACGCCGGCGAGGACGGGTACGAGGTCGACGACATCGACCACTTCGGCAACCGGCGCATCCGCTCGGTCGGCGAGCTCATCCAGAACCAGATCCGGATCGGTCTGTCGCGGATGGAGCGTGTCGTCCGCGAGCGCATGACCACCCACGAGGTCGAGGCGATCACCCCGCAGACCCTGATCAACATCCGTCCGGTCGTCGGGTCGATCAAGGAGTTCTTCGGCACCTCGCAGCTCTCCCAGTTCATGGACCAGACGAACCCGCTCGCCGGCCTGACGCACAAGCGGCGTCTGTCGGCGCTCGGGCCGGGCGGGCTCTCGCGCGAGCGCGCCGGGTTCGAGGTCCGCGACGTCCACCCGTCCCACTACGGGCGCATGTGCCCGATCGAGACGCCGGAGGGGCCGAACATCGGCCTCATGGGGTCGCTGTCGAGCTACGGGCGCATCAACCCGTTCGGGTTCATCGAGACGCCCTACCGGCGCGTGAACAAAGGACGGGTGACCGATCAGATCGACTACCTCGCGGCCGACGAGGAGGACCGGCACGTCATCGCACAGGCGAACGCCGTGCTCGACGCGCGTGGGCGCTTCGCCGAGGAGCGCGTCCTCGTTCGCCGCAAGGGCGGCGAGGTCGACTCAGTGCCGCCGGAAGAGGTCGACTACATGGACGTCTCGCCGAAGCAGCTGGTCTCGGTGGCGGCGTCGCTGATCCCCTTCCTCGAGCACGACGACGCCAACCGGGCCCTGATGGGCGCGAACATGCAGCGTCAGGCGGTGCCGCTTCTCCGCTCGGAGGCGCCGCTGATCGGTACCGGCGTCGAGCGACGCGCGGCGATCGATGCCGGCGACGTCGTGCTGGCCGAGAAGGCCGGCGTCGTGGAGGACGTCTCCGCCGAGGAGATCGTGATCCGCGAGACGAATGGCAACCTGCGCCCGTACCGGCTGCTCAAGTTCGAGCGCTCGAATCAGGGGACCTGCATCAACCAGCGTCCCGTGGTGAAGGCCGGACAGCGGGTGAAGGCCGGTGACCTGATCGCCGACGGACCGAGCACCGAGGAGGGCGAGATCGCGCTCGGCAAGAACCTCCTCGTCGCGTTCATGCCGTGGGAGGGCCACAACTTCGAGGACGCGATCGTCATCTCGGAGCGCCTCGTGAAGGAGGACATCCTCTCCTCGATCCATATCGAGGAGCACGAGGTCGACGCCCGCGACACGAAGCTCGGAGCCGAGGAGATCACGCGGGACATCCCGAACGTCTCGGAGGAGATCCTCAAGGACCTCGATGAGCGCGGGATCGTCCGGATCGGCGCCGAGGTCAACCCGGGTGACTACCTCGTCGGGAAGGTCACGCCGAAGGGAGAGACCGAGCTGACGCCAGAGGAGCGCCTCTTGCGCGCGATCTTCGGGGAGAAGGCACGCGAGGTGCGCGACACCTCGCTCAAGGTCCCGCACGGCGAGTCCGGGAAGGTCATCGGGGTGCGGGTCTTCTCGCGTGAGGAGGGCGACGAGCTCGCGCCGGGGGTGAACCAGCTCGTGCGCGTCTACGTCGCGCAGAAGCGGAAGATCTCCGACGGCGACAAGCTCGCCGGGCGCCACGGGAACAAGGGCGTCATCGCGAAGATCCTCCCCGAGGAGGACATGCCGTTCCTGCCCGACGGGACGCCCGTGGACATCGTCCTGAACCCGCTCGGCGTCCCGTCCCGGATGAACCTCGGGCAGGTGCTCGAGGCGCATCTCGGCTGGGCGGCCCACCAGGGCTTCTCGAAGGACGGGAAGCTGATCGAGGGTCCCGTGAAGGTCGCGACCCCGGTCTTCGACGGCGCCCGCGAAGGCGAGATCCACGAGGCGCTCGCCAGCGCGGCTCCGAACGCCGACGGCATGAAGCTGATCGACGAGCACGGGAAGGCGAGGCTGTTCGACGGTCGCTCCGGGGAGCCGTTCGAGGAGCCGGTGGCGATCGGCTACATCTACATCATGAAGCTGCTCCACCTGGTGGACGACAAGATCCACGCCAGGTCCACCGGCCCCTACTCGATGATCACCCAGCAGCCGCTGGGCGGGAAGGCGCAGTTCGGCGGTCAGCGCTTCGGCGAGATGGAGGTCTGGGCGCTCGAGGCCTACGGCGCCGCGTACGCCCTGCAGGAGCTGCTGACGATCAAGTCCGACGACGTCCTCGGCCGTGTCAAGGTCTACGAGGCGATCGTCAAGGGCGAGAACATCCCCGAGCCGGGCATCCCGGAGTCGTTCAAGGTCCTCATCAAGGAGATGCAGTCCCTCGCCCTCAACGTCGAGGTCCTCTCGGCGGAGGGCAAGGAGATCGAGATGAGGGATACCGACGAGGACGTCTTCCGGGCGGCCGAGGAGCTCGGGATCGACCTCTCGCGGCGGGAGCCGGCGGGAGCCGAGTTCGACTAGTGACGAGGCGTGTGCGGGTTGGCGAGCGCGGAGCTGAGGAGGCGAGCGTCTAAGTGCTGGATGTGAACTACTTCGATGAGCTGAGGATCGGCCTGGCGACCGATGACCAGATCCGGGCCTGGTCGAACGGCGAGGTCAAGAAGCCCGAGACGATCAACTACCGGACCCTGAAGCCGGAGAAGGACGGACTCTTCTGCGAGAAGATCTTCGGCCCGACCCGGGACTGGGAGTGCCACTGCGGCAAGTACAAGCGCGTCCGGTTCAAGGGGATCATCTGCGAGCGCTGCGGCGTCGAGATCACGCGTTCCAAGGTCCGTCGCGACCGCATGGGCCACATCGACCTCGCGGCCCCGGTGACGCACATCTGGTACTTCAAGGGCGTCCCCTCGCGCCTCGGCTACCTCCTCGACCTCGCCCCGAAGGACCTCGAGAAGGTCATCTACTTCGCGGCGTACATCATCACGCGGGTCGACGAGGAGCGACGCCACAAGGACCTGCCGAAGATCGAGAAGGAGTTCGCCTCCGAGCGGGCCGAGATCGAGTCCCGTCGGGACGAGCAGATCGAGGCGCGCCTGCGCGAGCTCGAGAAGCGGCTCAAGGCTCTCGAGAAGGAGGGCGCCAAGAAGGCCCAGCTCACGGCCGCCCACAAGGAGGCCCAGCGGGAGGTCGACAAGATCACCGAGGCGGCCCGCCGCGAGACCGACCACCTCGACGACGTGCTGAACGCCTTCAAGAACCTCTCCGTGAAGCAGCTCGTCGCCGACGACATCGTCTACCGGACCCTGCGCGACCGCTTCGAGGACTACTTCCGCGGCGGGATGGGGGCCGAGGCGATCCGCGACCTGCTCGAGGACCTCGACCTCGAGGCTGAGGCCGACGACCTCCGCGAGCAGATCAAGACGGCGAAGGGGACCCGGCGTCAGAAGGCCATCAAGCGGCTCAAGGTCGTCTCGAACTTCATCGGGACGAAGAACTCGCCGCTCGGCATGGTCCTGAAGGCGGTTCCGGTGATCCCGCCGGACCTGCGGCCGATGGTCCAGCTCGACGGTGGCCGGTTCGCGACCTCCGACCTCAACGACCTGTACCGGCGCGTGATCAACCGGAACAACCGTCTGAAGCGGCTGATCGACCTCCAGGCGCCGGAGATCATCGTCAACAACGAGAAGCGGATGCTCCAGGAGGCCGTCGACGCCCTCTTCGACAACGGGCGCCGCGGGCGTCCGGTCACCGGGCCGGGCAACCGTCCGCTGAAGTCGCTGTCGGACATGCTGAAGGGCAAGCAGGGACGCTTCCGCCAGAACCTGCTCGGCAAGCGCGTGGACTACTCCGGGCGCTCGGTGATCGTCGTCGGGCCGAACCTCAAGCTCCACCAGTGCGGCCTGCCGAAGCAGATGGCGCTCGAGCTGTTCAAGCCCTTCGTGATGAAGCGGCTCGTCGACCAGAGCCTCGCGCAGAACATCAAGAGCGCCAAGCGCATGGTCGAGCGCGCCCGGCCGCAGGTCTGGGACGTGCTGGAGGAGGTCATCAAGGACCACCCGGTGCTCCTGAACCGCGCGCCGACCCTGCACCGCCTCGGGATCCAGGCGTTCGAGCCGGTCTTGGTCGAGGGGAAGGCGATCCAGATCCACCCCCTCGTCTGCACCGCGTTCAACGCCGACTTCGACGGCGACCAGATGGCCGTCCACGTGCCGCTGTCCTCGGAGGCTCAGGCCGAGGCGCGCGTGCTCATGCTGTCGGCGAACAACATCCTGTCGCCGGCGCACGGCCGTCCGATCGCCACGCCCACCCAGGACATGGTGCTCGGCGTTTACTACCTCACGTTCGCGGGCGACGAGCCTGGGAAGGTCGAGGAACTGCCGCGGTTCTCGGGTGTGGCCGAGGTGGAGCTGGCGCTCGACGCCCGCGCGGTCCGGCTCCACGACTGGATCCGGGTCCGGCTTCCGGGCAAGACGCTCTCGCCGGCCGACCTCCCCGAGGGGGGCGAGAACGGCCATGCGCCGCTCATCACGACGACGGTCGGGCGGGTCGTCTTCAACGAGGCCTTCCCGCCGGACTTCCCCTTCGTGAACCGCCATGTGATGAAGGGTGATCTGGCGGCCCTCGTGGACCGCTGCGTCCGGACGTTCCCTCGGAGCAAGGTGGCGTCGGTCCTGGACGCGCTGAAGCAGCTCGGGTTCCACTACGCGACCCGGGCCGGGGTCACCGTCGGCGTCGACGACGTCACCGTGCCCCCGACGAAGCAGAAGATCCTCGACAACTACGAGAAGCAGGCGCTCAAGGTCGAGTCGAACTACCGCAAGGGCGTCATCACCGCCGACGAGCGGCGTCAGGAGCTCATCGAGATCTGGACGCAGGCGACCGACGAGGTGAAGGACGCGATGGAGGCGGAGTTCCAGCCGACGAACCCCATCTTCATGATGGCGAACTCGGGAGCCCGCGGGAACATCATGCAGATCCGGCAGATCGCCGGGATGCGTGGTCTCGTGGCCAACCCGAAGGGCGAGATCATCCCGCGGCCGATCAAGGCGAACTTCCGCGAGGGCCTGTCCGTCCTCGAGTACTTCATCTCGACCCACGGAGCCCGGAAGGGTCTCGCCGACACCGCCCTCCGCACCGCCGACTCGGGCTACCTCACGCGGCGTCTCGTCGACGTCGCCCAGGAGGTGAACGTCCGCGAGGAGGACTGCGGGACCGACAAGGGGATGGCGATCCGGATCACCGTCGAGGCGCCGGACGGCAGCCGCGTGGCCGCTCCGTACCTCGACACGAGCGCCTTCGGCCGGGTCCTCGCCGAGGACGTCCGGGTCAACCGCTCGAAGATCGCCTCAGCCGGCGACGAGCTCAGCGACGAGCTCCGGGACAAGCTGGTCGAGGCGGGCGTCGAGGAGGTCTTCGCCCGCTCGGTCCTCACCTGCGACTCCGTCGTCGGGGTGTGCCGCCTCTGCTACGGGCGGAGCCTCGCGACGGGCCGGCTCGTCGACATCGGCGAGGCCGTCGGCATCATCGCGGCCCAGTCGATCGGTGAGCCGGGGACCCAGCTCACGATGCGGACCTTCCACACCGGTGGGGTCGCCGGGGAAGACATCACGCACGGCCTCCCGCGCGTCGTCGAGCTCTTCGAGGCGCGGAAGCCGAAGGGCGAGGCGCAGATCACCGAGCTCTCGGGCCGCGTCACGATCGAGGACGACGACGAGAAGAAGGTCCGCAAGATCACGGTGACGGCGGATGATGGGGAGCAGGTCCAGTACGCGGTCTCGCTCCGCGCGCGCCTGGCCGTCCGGGAGGGCGACGAGGTCTCCGTCGGCCAGCAGCTCACCGAGGGTTCGGTGAACCCGCACGAGAAGCTGCGCGTCGAGGGTGTCCAGGCGGTCCAGCGCCACCTGGCCGAGGAGGTCCAGGAGGTCTACCGGAGCCAGGGCGTCACGATCCACGACAAGCACATCGAGCTGATCATCCGGCAGATGCTGCGGAAGGTGCACATCCTGGAGCCCGGCGACACCGACTTCCTGCCGGGAGAGCTGGTGGACCGGAGGCGGTTCGAGGAGCGCAACGCCGAGGTCGTGGAGGGCGGCGGCGAGCCGGCGTCGGCGCGGCCGATGCTCATGGGCATCACGAAGGCCTCGCTCGCGACCGACTCGTGGCTGGCGGCGGCTTCGTTCCAGGAGACGACGCGGGTACTCACCGACGCGGCGATCAGTGCGAAATCCGACCCGCTCCTCGGCCTGAAGGAGAACGTCATCATCGGGAAGTTGATCCCGGCCGGGACCGGCATGCCGCAGTACCGCAACGTCCGGGCGCACATCCGGCCGGAGGCCATCCCCGAGTACTGGCTGGTCCGTCAGCAGGAGGCAGCGGACGCAGGCTTCGGCGGCGCCGACGGTGACGGGGAGCTCACGGCCGAGGAGGCGAGGCAGCTCCTCGCGGTCGACGGCGAGGCCGAGCAGGGCGAGGGCTAGGCAAGAGGTTCCACCACCGGGCGGCGGTTCGACCGCCGTCCGGTGGCAGGAGTTCCGCGCGCGACGTCGAACCCACTCCGTAACCGGAGGAAACGGAAAGGAGACGTCGTGCGACGCCCCCTGATCGCTGTGCTCGCCCTCTTCACGCTCGGCCTGCCAGGCGGGGTCACCGCCCAGGAAGGGCCGCAGGTCCTGACGAGCGACAACGTCGAGTTCGTGGGGACGATCCCCGTCGCCGCGGCCGCGTCCTCGATCCAGTTCGCCTCGGACGCGCCGATCGCCTACATCTCGACGTTCCGCGGCCTCGAGGTCTGGGACATCACGAACCCGGCCCTTCCGCTGCCGCTCGGCCGCGCCGCCCTCGGCGGCTGGCAGAACGAGGCGATGAGCCTCGGGGAGCGGCCGAACGGCGACAGGTTCGTGCTGTTCGCCCAGAACACCGCAGTCCTCACGCAGGCCGACGCGGTCTACGGGCGCAGGGTCACCGTCGTCGAGGTCACGGACCCGCGGAACCCGGTCGTGCACGGGACCGTCACGACCCCGACCCGGACCCACACGGCGTCCTGCGTCAACAAGGAGTGCACCTTCGCCTACACCGACGGGCGGACGCAGGGCAGGATCTCCGTGATCGACCTCCGCGACTTCCGCAACCCGAAGATGGCCTCGATCCCCGAGCTGACGACGCCCGTGGCGCAGGGTCACGACCAAGACGTCGACGAGGCGGGGATCCTGTGGCACGTGGGAGGCCAGGGCAGCGTCGCGATGGACGTGACCGACCCCGAGCGGCCGCGGTTGCTCAACTCGACGACGCAGGCAGGCGCCACGCCGCCGTG
>DATLGG010000072.1:0-3901 GCA_035540615.1 Actinomycetota bacterium
GATGGGGATCTGCCGCTCCGGGCGTGTCGGTGAGGGGCGAGCACTTCCGGGTCGAGGATGCGTCGATCGAGCCGCGCCCGGAGCGGCAGATCCCCATCTGGCTGGGGGTCTACGGCCGGCGCGCACTCGGCGTCGCGGCACGGCTGGCGGACGGGTGGATCCCCTCGATGCCCTTCGCATCACCCGAGCGCTTCGTGACGCTGCGCGACCGTCTACTGACCGCGGCCGAGGAAGCGGGGCGGGACCCGGGAGAGATCACCCTCGCGTACAACGTCGGCGTTCAGATCCAGGAGGGGCGGGTCGCGGATGAGCGGTCGGTGGCGGGTGGCGTGGCCGAGGTCACCGACCGCCTCGGGGATCTGATCCAGCGTCTCGGGCTCGGGGCGCTCAGCCTGTGGATCCGCGGCGAGGAACAGCGTCAGCGCTTCGCCGAGGGGATCCTTCCGGCGCTCCGCCGGTAGGCTCAGGCGCCCACCGGCTCGACGTGCCAATCCTCGTGCGGCACCGGGAAGACGAGGCCGCACGAGGCCGCGGAGCGATGCGCGTTCGAGCGTGCCTCGTCGGAGGGGAAGGCGAGGTCGGCCGCGAGCCCGCGCTCGTGCTTCGACGTCCCCGGCGGCGCGGCCAGGTCCGGACGCTCGCGGTGCAGCCGCGCCTGCTCCTCGTACGTGCGGAACCCCGAGACGATCGTGAGGCCCGCGACCTTCGAGAAGAGGCAGCGGAGCCGTGCCACGAACCACGGCTGCAGGCCCGCCGCCCCGCTCGGAAGGGCGACCACCGCGCGTGCCGACGCCGTCGCGGCGGCGCTCCGCGAGATGGCCGGCAGATCCACCTCGAGCCGAACCTCGACCTCCACATCGGATCCGCCCGACGGACAGCGGCAGCGGAGCAGCCGCGCGCCGCCGAGCTCGGCGTAGCGTCGAGCCACCTCGGAGGGGCTCCGGCCGGACGGCCGCACGAGCTCCTGGGCGGCGGCGAGCGCGGCGGCGTCGGCGGTCGCCTGCGCGCGGGATCGAGCGACCGCCGCGTAGGTGAGGTCGGCGACCACGGCGAGGAACAGACCGACGAGACCGAGGGCCGCCGCCACGATCGGCGAGACGCTCCCACGCTCACCCACCCTCCACCTCCTGTCGCATCGTGCTGGCGAACGCGATGGTCGCGTCCTCACCGAAGACCCACCCGACGAACGGCACGACCAGGGGGACGCGGTATCGAACGGAGACCCGCACCGCGTCGCCGACCGACCCGTGGCGTTCCACCGCGGTCTCCGTGCGGTCCGGATGGGGACCTGCCCGGAGCACCGCCGCGCGGATCCGCTCCTCGTCGAGGGTGACGGCTGCCTCACGCGCGCCCTCACGCGCCGCGTGCGCAACGACGAGCGCGTCCCGCGCCACGATCGCGACCTGCACGAGCGTGAGGAGCGCCGTCAGGAGCAGCGGCAGCACGAGCGCCAGCTCGACCGCGGCACTGCCCCGCTGACGTCTCACCGACCCTCGCCGAGCAGTCGCTCGATGATCTGGTCGAAGAACGACGGGAGGACGCCGCTCGACCGAGCCCAGGTGATCAGCGCGACGGCGACCGCCGCGGCGGCGAGGATCACGAGCGCGTACTCCGCGGTGGTCTGACCCGACGACGCGTCGAGCCTCCGCCGAAGGCCACCGATCGAGCGACCGAGGAACCCCCTCATCACAGCCCCCGTGCGGCCGAGACGACCGCCGGAACCACCGCCGCGAGGACGAACGCCGGAAGGATGCAGAAGACGAGCGGGAACAGCATCGCGACCGGGGCGCGCCGCGCCCGGTCCTCCTGGCGGATCCGTTGGGAGACGCGGGCCTGGCGAGCGAGCTCGCGCAGCTGCGCCGCCAGCGGCGAGCCCAGACGCTCCCCACGGTCGAGCGTGACGGCCAGCCGCCGGAGATCGGCGATGCCGCTCCGCTCGGCGAGGTCGCGCAGCGCGATCCGCCACGGCCGCCCCAGCGCGACGCTCCTCGCGCACCCGTCGAGCTCGACCCCCAGCGCGCCGCCGACCACGGAGGTCGCCCGGTCGAGCGCCAGACGCGGCGTCAGCCCGGCGCTGACGGCGACGGCGACGAGGTCGATCAGGTCGGGAACCCCTGAGGCGAGGTCTCGGCCGTGCCGCGGCCGCCGAGCCCAGCGCCCGCGATCCCAGCGGCCAGGAGATGAGGGCTCGCGCCTCGCTGTCGGCCCCATCCGGCGGAGCACGGCGCCGTCGGCGCGCAGGCACATCGCGGTCGCGAGGAGTCCGATGGCCATCGTGGCGCCGGCCGCAAGGAGGGTCGTCACGCCCTCGCCTCCGATCCGCGGACGATACGACGCAGCCAGAGATAGCCGACCGCTTCGAGCGCGAGGCCGCTCAGGAGCAGCAACGACCCGAGGGTGGTCCGGTAGAACGCGCCGAGGGCGCTCCCGCTCGTCCCGGAGAGGAGCCCGACGAAGGCGATAGGAAGGACGGCGAGAACCGCCCCCGACGCGCGTCCCTGCGCCGTGAGCGCGCGCGCCTGATGGCGCGCCTCGACACGGCGTCCGATCGTGCCCGCGAGCTCCTCGAGCATCACGGGAAGATCTCCGCCCGTCCGCTGGTGCATCTCGAGCACCGCCGTGAGGAGACGGGCGTCTGGCGAACCCTGCACGAGCGGCGCGAGCGCATCGGCGATGGGCTCCCCCACCTCGAGCCGTCGCACGACCCGCTCGAGGATCGGCCGCAGCGGGGGGCGTGCCTCGAGGGTGACCTCGCGTAGCGCTCGACGCAGCGACAGGCCCGCTCGCGTCGACGCCGCGAGGCCCACGGCAACATCACGGAGCTGCTCGTCGAACCGATCCCGCTCCTCGACCGACCGCCGCTCACGTCTGGCCCGGAGGACCAGGCCGACGCCCGCGGGCGCGGCCGCCGCTCCGACGGGGCCGGCGAGGTGCCAGCCGAGGGCCGACGCGCCGGCGAACGCGGCGGCGAGGCGGACCTGCCGCTCAGGTACGGCCCGCCGGAGGCGAGGCTCGGTCGACGCCCCCACCCTCCTGCGCACGACCTCCCGCTCCCGATGCCCCGCGGCGGCGGCGGCGAGGAGCAGCGCTGCCGCCGCCGTCCCGCCGTAGGCCCAGGCGATCATCCGGCACCCCGCATCCCGGACAGGATCGGTGGCCGCGCTCCGGCAGCGTCGCGCACGACCACGTCGCGGAGCGCGATCCTGCCGTCGCGGAGGCCTTCGACCGCCGCGAGTCGGGTGACGAGCCGACGGCCGTCGCGCTGGCGGACCGTCTGCACGATGAGGTCGATCGCCGCCGCGATCTGCTCGCGGATGTGGGCCACGGGCAGGTCCACATCCGACATCAGCGCCATCGTCTCGAGCCTCGATGCCAGCTCGTCCGGCGCGTTCGCGTGGATCGTCGACATCGACCCCTCGTGGCCGGTGTTCATCGCCTGGAGCATGTCGAGGGCCTCGCCGCCGCGGACCTCGCCGACGATGATCCGGTCCGGGCGCATCCGCAGGGCGTTCCGCACGAGGTCCCGGACCGTGACGGCGCCGCGTCCCTCGACGTTGGGAGGCCGGGCCTCCAGACGGACGACGTGGGGTCGCGCGACGCGCAGCTCCGCCGCGTCCTCGATCGTCACGATCCGCTCGTCGTCGGGGACGAACGAGGAGAGAGCGTTCAGCATCGTCGTCTTGCCGGTGCCGGTGCCGCCCGAGATCAGGACGTTCAGCTTCCCCTTCACGCACGCGGCCAGGAACTGCGCCGCCTGCGGGGTCATCGACCCGAACGTGATCAGGTCGTCCATCGTGTAGGGGTCGCGCGAGAACTTCCGGATCGTCAGCGTCGGCCCCTTGAGCGAGAGCGGCGGGATGATCGCGTTGACGCGGCTGCCGTCCGGGAGCCGCGCGTCGAC
>DATLGG010000073.1:0-12265 GCA_035540615.1 Actinomycetota bacterium
GCTCTCTCGGTGATGACGCAGGACCTCCCCGCAACGGCCGACGTCGTCGTCGCCGGCGGCGGCGTGATGGGGGCGAGCACCGCGTATCACCTCGCGCGGATGGGCGCGGGGCGTGTCGTCCTCGTCGAGCGTGAGGGCTACCTCGGAGAGATGTCGACCGGCCAGTGCGCCGGCGGGATCCGGCACCAGTTCTCCACCGAGACGAACGTTCGGCTCTCGAAGGAATCGATCGCGATGATGGAGCGGTTCCCCGAGGAGCTGGGCCAGCCGCTCGACATCGACCTCTGCGGCTACCTGATCCTGCTCACCGACGAGCGGGATGTGGCCGTCTTCCGCGAGAACGTCGCGCTTCAGCGCCGACTCGGCGTCGAGACCGAGTGGCTCGACCCGGAGCAGGTTCACGAGCGGATCCCGCTCGTGAACACCGACGGCGTGCTGGCCGCGACCTACTACGACCGTGACGGCCTGGCGGACCCGGGTGGTGTGGTCCAGGGATACGCGACCGCTGCACGAGGACTCGGCGTGACGATCGCCACCGGGTGCGAGGTCACCGGCATCGAGACCGCGTCAGGGCGCATCCGAGCCGTCGAGACCACACGAGGCAGGATCGAGACGCCGGTCGTGGTGAACGCCTGCGGCGCCTGGGCGCCCCACCTGGGCGCCATGGTCGGCGTCGAGATCCCGATCCGACCCATCCGGCGCCAGATCGTCTCGACCACCCCGATCCCGGGCCTGCCGCCCGACTTCCCCTTCGTCGTCTTCTTCGGCACGTCGCTCTACCTCCACCGCGAAGGCGAGGGGATCCTCAGCGGCAAGTCCAACAACGACGAGGAGCCGGGGTTCAAGCTCGAGGTGGACGAGGAGTGGGAGGCCGTCCACATGATGGAGCTGATGGAGCGGTTCCCGGCGGTCGAGGAGGCCGGGATCCGCGCGCGCTGGGCGGGGCTGTACGAGGTCACGCCCGACGCCCATCCGATCTTCGGCCGGGTCTCGCCGGTCGAGGGGTTCTACGTCATGGCCGGGTTCTCGGGCCACGGGTTCATGCACGGCCCGGTGATGGGCCTGCTCATGGCCGAGGAGATCCTCGAGGGAGAAGCGCGGACGGTCCCGGTCGGGGAGTTCCGCTACGAGCGGTTCCTCACCGGCGACCTGAGCCCCGAGTACAACGTGATCTAGCCGAGGAGGGGGCGGACCTTCGTTCCCTCGGGGGTGTCCATGACCTCCCAGCCCATGTCGGTCAGGCGGCCGCGGATCTCGTCGCTCCTCGCGTAGTCCTTCTCCGCCCGGGCGGCGTCGCGTTCCGCCATGAGTGAGCGGACGTCCCCGGGGATCTCGAATCCTTCGCGGGCGAGCTTGCCGAAGTCGAGGCCGAGGAAGCGGTCCCAGTCCTCGAGCAGGCGCCGCTTGTCGGTGTCGGGGACGTCGGCCGAGAGCGTCTCGTTCAGCACCGCAACGGCCGTCGGGGTGTCCAGGTCGTCGGCGACCGCCTCGCGGAACCGGCGGTCGAGGTCCTGGGCCCCGGAGCCGAGCTCTGCGCTCGAACCGTCCCACCCGGCCAGGCGCTGGCGGATCTGGGTCAGCTTCCGGTCGGCGGCGTCGAGCGCCTCCCAGCGGAAGTCGAGGACGCTGCGGTACCGCGTCTGGAGGCAGAGGTAGCGGAACGCGAGCGGATCGTGGCCACGCGCGACCACGTCGTCGATCGTGTAGACGTTCCCCTTCGACTTCGACATCTTCTGGCCCTCGGCCAGCAGGTGCCCGCCGTGGACCCAGATCGAGATGACCTGGTGGCCGAGCGCGGCGTCGGACTGGGCGATCTCGTCCTCGTGATGGGGGAAGACGAGGTCGGTCCCGCCGGTGTGGATGTCGAACCGCTCCCCGAGGTACTTCACCGACATCGCCGAGCACTCGATGTGCCAGCCGGGGAACCCCTCGCCCCAAGGGCTGTCCCACTTCATGAGGCGGTTCGGTGCGGCGGGCTTCCACAGCGCGAAGTCGGCGTGGT
Organism: Actinomycetota bacterium; assembly: GCA_035540615.1. GTDB lineage: Bacteria > Actinomycetota > UBA4738 > UBA4738 > CALAEC01 > DATLGG01. The sequence continues at coordinate 2,003 of DATLGG010000073.1, forward strand.
GACGCTTCCCCTCGCCGGCCTCGAGGTCGCGATGGCCGGGCTCGAGGTTCTCGAGCGTGTTCCGCGACAGGGCGCCGTAGGCCGGGAACGACCGCACGTCGTAGTAGACGGTCCCGTCATCGAGCTCGTACGCGTGGCCACGGTCGATCAGGGTGCGCGTCATATCCAGCATCTCGGGGATGTGGTCGGTGGCCCGCGGGTACTCGTGGGCGGGCAGGGCCCCGATCTTCGCCGTGTCCTCGAGGAACATCCGCGTGTACTTCTCGGCGATCTCCCATGGACCGAGCCCCTGCTCCTCCATCGCGAGCTCCATCCGGTCCTGGTCGGTGGCGTCGTCGACCATGTGCCCGACGTCGGTGATGTTGATCACCTGCGTCACGCGGTGGCCCTCGAGCTCGAGGCCGCGTCGAACGAGGTCGGAGAGCAGGAAGCTGCGGAGGTTCCCGATGTGCACCGGCCGGTAGACGGTCGGACCGCACGTGTACATCTTCACGTGCCCTTCCTCGACCGGGCGGACGTCGTCGACCCGCCGGGTGAGGGTGTTGAAGAGGCGCACGGCCGACAGGATAGGCTATGGGTCGGAGGGAGCGAGATGGATCGGGACTTCGGCCTCGACGACGAACAGCGGGAGATCGTCGGCCTCGTGCGGGAGTTCGTTGCCGAGCGGGTCGCCCCGCAGTCGGCCGGCTACGAGGAGCGCAAGGAGTTCCCTCGCGAGGCGTTCCGGGCCCTCGGCGAGATGGGGCTGGGCGGCATCCCCTACGACGAGAGTCACGGCGGCGGGGGACAGCCGTTCCTCACGTACCTGGCGGTGCTCGAGGAGATCGCGGCGGGCCACGTCGCGCTGGCGGTCGGGCTGTCGGTCCACCACCTTTCCGCGTTCGGCGTCGAGCGCTACGGCTCCGACGACCTGAAGCAGCGGTACCTCCCGCGGCTGTTCTCCGGTGAGTGGCTGGGCGCTTATGCGCTCTCCGAGGCCTCCAGCGGCTCCGACGCCGCGGCCCTGCGGACGCGCGCGGCCCGGACCGATGCCGGCTGGAGGTTGGACGGTTCGAAGCGGTTCATCAGCCACGCGGGGGAGGCGGAGTTCTACCTCGTGATGGCGCGGACCGGTGAGGACGGCCCGAAGGGCATCAGCGCGTTCGCGGTCGAGAAGGATTGGCCGGGCTTCGGATTCGGCAAGCTCGAGGAGAAGATGGGCTGGCACGCCTCGCCCATGAGCGAGCTCCTGTTCGACGGATGCGACGTGCCGACCGAGAACCTCGTCGGCGAGGAGGGGCGGGGCTTCGAGGTGGCGCTCGCGGCGCTCGACTCCGGCCGGCTCGGGATGGCGGCCTGCGCCGTCGGGGTCGCGCAAGCAGCCCTCGAGGCGGCGATCACCTTCACGAAGGACCGGACCCAGTTCGGGAAGCCGGTCATCGAGTTCCAGGGCCTCCAGTTCATGCTGGCCGACATGGCCGTGCAGGTGGAGGCGGCGCGGCGCCTGTACCGCGAGGCGGCGCGGGCGCGCGACGCGGGACAGGGCACCTCCGTGTCGTGCTCGATGGCGAAGGTCTTCGCGTCCGACATCGCGATGCGCGTCACGACCGATGCCGTCCAGGCCTGCGGCGGCTACGGCTACATGCAGGAGTATCCGCTCGAGCGCTACATGCGCGAGGCGAAAGCCCTGCAGATCGTCGAGGGCACGAACCAGGTCCAGCGCATGATCATCGGGCGCCACCTGGCGCGATGACGGAGCACGTGGACCAGCCCCCGTTCGATGTGATCGTCTCCGGCAGGCGACACCTGCTCGGCGCCGGCGCGGGCGCGTACGAGGTCTGGGAGAAAGGGCGAGAAGGCGAGACCCTGGCGAGCTTCCCGCTCACCGACGCGGGGCTGCGTCAGGCGGAGGCGGCGTTCGACGAGCTCGAACGGCGGGGCCGGTGGTCCCGTCCCCGGGTGGAAGCCGCGCTGAGGACGGCGCTCTTCTGGGGTCTCGGCGCGTGGCTCGTGATCGGCCTCGTCGAGGTGATCTGGGGCATCGTCCGCGACTTCGCCGCGATCCCACCCGAGATCGGGTTCTCGGAGCCGGGGACGCCGTGGCTCCGGATCGTGCTCCAGGTGCTGTCGGTGACGGCGTTCCGGATCTGGGTCGCGGCACTGGTTGCCCTCGCCGCGCTCCGCTGGCTCGTTCCCACGGGCACCGAAGCACGGCCGTGACCGTCGCCGAGCGGCTGACCGGCGTACTGCCGCAGGTCCGTCAGGACCTCGAGCGCCTGGTGCGGATCCCGTCGGTGAGCGCTCCCGGGTTCGACCCGGAGGAGGTGGTCCGAGCCGCGACCGCCACCGCTGAGGTGCTCGAGGCATCCGGGCTCGGCGCGGTACGGATCCTGGAGATGGAGGGGGAGCACCCGGCGGTCTACGGTGAGACGCCCGCGCAGGATGGAGCGCCGACCGTCCTCCTGTACGCGCACCACGACGTCCAGCCGCCCGGACGACCCGAGGACTGGATGTCGCCGCCGTTCGAGCCGACGGAGCGCGCCGGTCGCCTGTACGGCAGGGGAACGGCCGACGACAAGGCCGGGATCGCGGTGCACGCCGCGGCGTTACGCACGCACGAGGGGTCGCCGCCGGTCGGGGTCAAGGTCCTGATCGAGGGCGAGGAGGAGATCGGCTCGCCGAACCTGCCCGGTTTCCTCGAGCGGTACGGGGAGGACCTGCGAGCGGACGTGATCGTCCTCGCCGACATGGTGAACTGGCGCGTCGGCCAGCCGGCGCTCACGACCTCGCTGCGCGGCCTCGTCGACTGCTACGTCGAGGTGCGGACCCTCGAGCACGGGATCCACAGCGGCATGTTCGGCGGCGCCTTCCCGGACGCGCTCAGCGTCCTCTGCCGGATCCTCGCGACGCTCCACGACGACGACGGCAGCGTCGCGGTCCCGGGTCTGTCGTCTGGCCCGGCGGACGAGCTCGACCTCACGGAGGCGGAGCTGCGGGCGCAGGCGGGCGCCGTCGAGGGGGTCGCGCTGATCGGCTGGGGGAGCCTGACGGAGCGGGTGTGGACGATGCCGGCGGTCTCGGTGCTCGCGATCGATGCTCCGCCCGTGGCGGAAGCCTCGAACACGCTCGTGCCGGCCGCTCGCGCGAAGGTGAGCCTCCGGATCGCCCCCGGTGACTCGCCGGAGGAGGCGATGCGCGCCCTCCTCGACCACCTGCGCTCGAACGCGCCCTGGGGCGCTCGTGTCACGGTCAGGCCCGGGGCGGCGGCATGGCCGTACGCCGCGCGCACCGACGGTCCGGCGTACCGCGCGGCCTCGTCAGCCTTCGAAGATGCGTGGGGCGTCCCGCCGGTTCAGGTCGGGGCCGGGGGGACGATCCCGTTCGTCGCCGCTTTCGCCGAAGCGTTCCCCGAGGCGGAGATCCTGATGACCGGCGTCGAGGACCCCGACACGCGCGCGCACGGGGCCAACGAGAGCCTGCACCTGGGCGACTTCGAGCGGGCGTGCCTCGCCGAGTCCCTCCTGCTCGAGCGCCTCGCTTCCAGAACCCCCTGACGGGCAGCCCCCTTCCCCCGGGTGGGTGATGCGCCCGGCCGCCGCGCCGCGGTAGAACCCTGATGTCGCCGATGGCCAACCTCCTCCTGGCCGGGAGGAGGGAAGCCATGCTCGACGTCCGCGAAGCACCCGCACCGATCCGCTTGACCCGGCGCCGCCGCCCGGACGGCCGGGCGCGCGTCTTCACCACGCTCTCCCAGCGGGATGCTGCCGCCTGGCATCGGGTCGCCGGCCGGGTCGCGCGGGTGATCGAGCCCGCGCTCGGGCCGGGTGTGCTGGCCAACCGCGTTCGCTTCTCGCGCGCCTCGTGGCGGCTCGAGGACCTGGACGAGGCGATCGCGCGGGCGCGGGGCGCCGGCCGCCGGCTGCCGCGTGGCCTGGTCCTGCAGACCGACGTGGAGGCGTTCTACGACTCCGTGACCCCGCCCCTGCTCGCCGGGAGCCTCCTCGACGCCGGGCTCGATCCGGCCGAGGCTGCCCGCGCCGCCGATCTGCTCGCCGGATGGCGGGAGCTCGGTTGCCCGGGACTGCCCGTGGGTCCGCCGGGGTCGGCCGTCATGGCGAATGCCCTCCTGCTGGCGGTGGATCGGTCCCTCGGCCCGCGGCCCTTCCTCCGGTGGGTGGACGACTACCGCGTCCCGGTCGCGTCCTCGCAGGATGCCGAGGCCGTCCTCCGGCGCATCGACCGGGCGCTCGAGGGTCAGGGTCTCCGGCGGTCCCGCACGAAGACCCGGATCGGGCCGGCCGAGGAGATCGCCTTCCCGGGGAGCGCGTCGGGCGGCGCGTGAGCGTCAGGGCACGATCTTCGAGATCGGGATCTCGAGGATGTCGGTGGCGCCGTGCGCCTTGAGGAGAGGGATGAGCGTGTTCACGGTGGCCTTCTCGACGACCGTCTCGATCGCGTACGCCTCCTCGCCCGCGAGCGAGGATATCGTCGGCGCCTTCATCGCCGGCAGCACGCGCAGCAGCCCCTCCAGGCGGTCGGCAGCGACGTTCAGCTTGATCAGGACGCGTCCGCGCGCGGCCATCGCTCCCTCCATCAGCGTCCGCACGTCGTCCATCGCGCGGCGCTTGTCGGGGTCGGCGGCAGCGGCCGGGTTCGCGATGAGGAGCACGCCCGACTCCATCAGCGTCTCGATCACCTTCATGCCGTGCGCCCGCAGGGTTCCGCCCGTCTCGGAGACGTCGACGATCGCGTCGACGATGTCCGGCACCTTCGCCTCGGTCGCCCCGTACGAGACGAAGACGCGCACCGGGATGCCGAGACGCTCGAAGTGACGCTTCGTGAGCTCCGGGTACTCGGTCGAGATGCGGCTCTCGGGGGGGAGGTCGGCGGCGCGCTCGGCGGGCGAGTCGATCGGGACCGCGAGGACGATCCGCACCGGATGCCCGACACCACCCTTCGCGTAGGTCAGCTCCGTCAGGACCTCCACCCGCGCGGCCGTCTCCTCGACCCAGTCACGGCCGGTGATGCCGAGGTCGAAGAACCCCTCCTCGACGTAGCGCGGGATCTCCTGGGGGCGCAGGAGGGAGACCCGGTCGATCCGCTCGTCGTCGATCCGTCCGTGGTAGTCGCGCGAGGATCCGCGGCGCACACGGAGGTCGGCGTCCTCGAGGAGCGAGAGCGTCTGCTCCTCGAGCGATCCCTTCGGCACCGCGAAGCGCAGCATCAGCCCTCCAGCACCCGGTGGAAGCAGGTGCGCTCACCCGTGTGGCACGCGGCGCCGACCTGATGGACCTTCACGAGCAGCGTGTCCGCGTCGCAGTCGAAGCGCACCTCGCGGACGTGCTGCTCGTGGCCGCTCGTGTCGCCCTTCCGCCACATCTCCCGGCGCGAGCGGCTCCAGAACCAGGTCCGGCCGGACTCGAGCGTTCGCCGGACCGCCTCTTCGTTCATCCACGCGACCATCAGGACCTCGCCGTTCTCCTCATCCTGGACCACCGCCGGGATCAGCCCGTCCTCGTCGAACCGCAGATCCATCACAGCCTCACCGGGATGTCGCGCTCGGCAAGGTACCGCTTCACGTCCGGCACCGTGAAGTCGCCGAAGTGGAAGCGGGAGGCCGCGAGGACGGCGTCGGCGCCGCCCTCGGTCAGCGCTTCGGCGAAGTGCTCGAGCGCGCCCGCGCCGCCCGAGGCGATCACCGGGACCGGGACCGCCTCTCCGACCGCCCGCAGGAGGTCCAGGTCGTAGCCCAGGCCGGTCCCGTCGCGGTCCATCGAGGTCAGCAGGACCTCCCCGGCCCCGAGCTCGCGCGTCGCCCGGGCCGCCCACTCGACCGCGTCATGACCGGTCGGCTTCCGGCCTCCGTGCGTCGCCACCTCCCACCCGCCGTTCCGGCGGCGGGCGTCGATCGCGACCACCACGCACTGGGTCCCGAAGCGCTCGGCACAGCGGGCCAGGAGCGGCGGGTCCTCCACGGCGGCGGTGTTGAGCGACACCTTGTCGGCCCCGGCGCGCAGGAGGGCCTTGACGTCGTCCACCGAGCGCACACCGCCGCCGACCGTGAGGGGGATGAAGACCTGGTCCGCGGTCCGGCGCACGACGTCGAGGATCGCGCCGCGGCCCTCGACGCTCGCGGTGATGTCGAGGAAGACCAGCTCGTCTCCACCCTCGGCGTCGTACCGGGAGGCGAGCTCGACCGGGTCGCCCGCATCGCGGATGTCGACGAAGCGCGTGCCCTTCACCACGCGTCCCCGGTCGACGTCGAGGCACGGGATCAGCCGTCGTGCGAGCGTCACGTCGTCGCTCCGAGCGCGTCGGCCAGGCGCAGCGTGCCCTCGTAGAGCGCCTTGCCCACGACCGCTCCCTCGACGGCGGTCCCGGCGAGCGCGCGCAGGTCGTCGAGGCTCCGCACCCCGCCGGACGCCTGGATCGGGACGGAGGCGAGTGCGGTGAGCCGCCGGTAGAGGTCGAGGTCGGGCCCCCCGAGGGTCCCGTCGCGGTCGACGGCGGTCGCGAGGAAGCGGGTCGCACCGGCCTCGGCGAGCCGGGGCACGAGCTCGTCGAGCGCTCCCGCGCCCTCCGTCCAACCGCGGACGAGCACGTCCTGCCCATCGGTGTCGATCGCCGTCACCACGCGATCGGGGAACCGCTCGGAGACCGACCGGAGGAACCCGGGGTCTCGGACGGTGGCGGTCCCGAGGACGACGCGCGCCGCCCCCAGGATCAACGCCTCCTCCACCGCCTCGAGCGAGCGGATCCCCCCGCCGAGCTGGACCGGCACGGGGACCGCAGCGATCAGCTCGCGCAGAACCTCCGGGTTCGAACCGGTGCCGAGCGCGGCGTCGAGGTCGACGACGTGGAGCCACGACGCGCCCTCGGCCACGAACCGCAGGCCGACCTCGACCGGATGATCCGCGTACACGACCTCGCTGCCGGCGACGCCCCGCGTCAGGCGGACGACCCGACCGCCCCTGACGTCGATCGCGGGAAGGACGATCATGCGGCCGCCTCGATGAAGTTCCGGTAGACGCGCAGGCCCGCCTCACCCGACTTCTCGGGGTGGAACTGCGTCGCGACGAGCGACCCGCGCGCCACGACGGCGGGGAACCGCACGCCGTGCTCCGCCTCGCCGACGACGTCGACGTCGGCGCGGGGGCGACAGACGTAGGAGTGGACGAAGTAGAAGCGGGATCCCCGGGCGACCCCGCGCACGAGGGCGTGCTCGGACACCCACTCCACCGTGTTCCAGCCCATGTGCGGCACCTTCACCGTCGAGGGGAGCCGGGGGACGTCACCGGGCAGGAGACCGAGCCCCTCGGCATCGCCCTCCTCGCCGTGCTCGAACAAGATCTGCATCCCCAGGCAGACGCCGAGGGTCGGCTTCGCCTCGTCGACGGCTCCGCGGATCGCCTGGTCGAGGTCCCGGGCCCGCAGGCGCTCCACGCACGCGGCGAACGCGCCCACGCCCGGCACGACGAGCGCGTCGGCCGCCGCGGCCCCCTCCGGATCGGTCGCGACGATGGCCTTCCCGCCGACGTGCTCGATCGCTCGCGCGACCGAACGGAGGTTGCCCATCCCGTAGTCGAGGATCGCGACCCGCGTCACAGGGTGCCCTTCGTCGAGGGCGTGCCGCCGCCGCGGATCTCGCAGGCGTCGCCCAGGGCTCGCGCGATGGCCTTGAACTCCGCCTCGACGACGTGGTGCGGGCTCCGCCCCGATCGCAGCCGTGCGTGCAGGGTCATCCCGGCGGTGGTCGCGAAGGCGCGGACGAAGTCCTCGGTCAGTCCGGGATCGTAGGTCCCGATCGTCTCGGCGGGAACGGGAACCTCGTGGACGACGAACGGCCGTCCCGACAGGTCGAGCGAGACCTCGACGAGAGCCTCGTCGAGCGGGACGGACGCGTGTCCGAAACGGCGGACGCCGGTCTTGTCACCGAGCGCCTCGACGAGGGCCTGCCCGATCGCGATGCCGACGTCCTCGACGGTGTGGTGCGCATCGACCTCGAGGTCTCCCTTCGCCCTCACCTCCAGGTCGAACCGCGCGTGCGTCCCCAGCTGCTGGAGCATGTGGTCGAAGAACGGGATCCCGGTGTCGGCGGCCGACGACCCGGAGCCTTCGATCGTCAGGCGCACCGCGACATCGGTCTCCTTCGTCGTCCGGCGGACCTCGGCGTGACGCGTCATGGGACCACCTCCTCGAAGCAGTCGGGGAGCGCCTCGATGAACGCGTCGATCTCCTCGTCGGTTCCGGCGGTGACGCGCAGGCAGCGCTCGAGCATCGGGTAGTTCGAGACGTCGCGGACGAGGATGCCGCGGCGCAGCAGCGCCTCCCAGAGCGCCCGCGCCTCGACGTCGGTCCGGAACAGGACGAAGTTGGCCTGCGAGCGGGACGGCTGCACGCCCGGCATCCGGTCGAGGCGCTCGAACAGGCGGTCGCGGCGCGCGGCGATCGTCGTGAGGATCGCCTCGGCCTCGCCCAGGTGCCGCAGGGCGGCGAGGCCGGCGGCCTGCGTGAGCGACGACAGGTGATAGGGGAGCCGGACGCGCGCGAGATCCTCCAGGAGCGCCGGCGCGCAGAGGCAGTACCCCAGGCGGGCGGCGGCGAGGGAGAAGGCCTTGGAGAAGGTGCGGACCACGACGAGGTTCTCGTGCCGCTCGAGCAGCGGCTGTGCCGTCTCTCCGCCGAACTCGATGTATGCCTCGTCCACGAGCACGAGCGGTGCCGCGCCGCACAGCGCGTCGACGACCTCGAGCGACTGGGCGTTCCCCGTCGGGTTGTTGGGGGAGCAGACGAACACGATGGCCGGATCGTGCCGCTCGACGGCGTCCACCGCACCCTCCGTCTCCAGCCAGAACCCGGGCGGCAGGGGTTCGCGCGCCAGCTCGGCTCCGACCATCCGTGGGATGAGGGAGTGCATCGAGTAGGTGGGATCGAACAGCAGGACCTTCCTCCCGGGGCCGGCGTAGGCGAGGCAGAGCTGTTGGATCACCTCGTTCGACCCGTTCGCCACCCAGATCCCCTCGGCGCTGTGCCCCGTGTGCGCCGCGAGCGCCGCCCGCAGGTCCTTCGCCTCGCGGTCGGGGTACCGATGGAACTCGATGCCGCGGACCGCGGCCGCCAGATCATCGGCGAACGCCGGAGGGAGGGGATGCGCGGACTCGTTCGTGTTCAGCCGGATCGGCGCCTCGATCTGGGGAGCGAGGTAGGCCGAGAGTGACCCGAGGTCTCCGCGCAGGCGCGGTCTCACCGTCGGACCTCGCTCGCCCGCGCATGGGCGGCGAGACCCTCGGCGGAGGCGATCCGCTCGATGTCGGGCCCCAGGAGCTTCGCCGCCTCCGCCGTCGCCTCGACGACGCTCGAGACGGTGACGAAGCGGTCCGCGCGGAGACCGGAGGTGAAGCGCGCCGTCGTCATCGTCGGCAGGACGTGGTTGGATCCGACGCCGTAGTCCCCGAACGAGACCGGCGTGTGCGGCCCGAGGAAAGCCGCGCCGAACGACCGCACCCGCCGCACGAAGCGGCGTGGGTCGGACGTCGCCACCTGCAGGTGCTCGGGAGCGAGGCGGTCGACGACGTCGACGGCGCCGTCCTCGTCCGCGATCGCGATGACGGCATGCTCGAGCGCCCGCTCCACGATCCCGCGTCGCGGTGACCTCCGGACCTCCTCCTCGAGCGCCGCGAGGACGGCATCCGGAAGGTCCGGGTCGAGGCAGATGAGCACCGCGGAGGCCTGGGGGTCATGCTCCGCCTGCGCGACGATGTCGGCGGCGAGCACCGGCGGGGGGATCGAGCCGTCCGCGACGACCACCAGCTCGCTCGGACCCGCGAGCCCGTCGATCCCGACCTGACCGGAGACCTCGCGCTTGGCCGCCGTCACCCAGGCGTTCCCCGGCCCGACGATCACGTCGACGCGTGGAACCGTTCGGGTCCCGAACGCGAGGGCCGCGACCGCCTGCGCGCCCCCCACGCGGAAGACGTCATCGACGCCGGCGAGGCGCGCGGCCACGAGGACCGCGGGAGCGAGCGAGCCGTCCTCGGCCGGAGGCGTGCAGACGACGACCCGCCCCACGCCCGCCACCCGCGCCGGGATCGCCGTCATCAGCACCGTCGACGGGTACGACGCACGCCCGCCTGGGACGTAGCACCCGGCGCCCGCGACGGGCCGCACGACCTCGCCGAAGCGCACGCCATCGCGCTCCTCCTCCCACGCGACCGGGACCTGGCGTCCGTGGAGGTCGCGGAGCCGCTCCGCCGCCGCCTCCAGCGCGCGCTCGAGGTCCGCGGG
>DATLGG010000074.1:0-8601 GCA_035540615.1 Actinomycetota bacterium
GTTCGTGAGGATCGGCGGGATCGCGAGCAGCACGAGGGCCAACACGACCGGTGGTCGCCCCCACGCGGGGTACCGGAGCCCCAGCCCCAGCCAGAGGACGAACAGGAACAGCAGTCCGAAGGACGGAACCGCGCGACCGACGTTGGCCACCGAGACGACCACCAGCTCGAAGCGCCGGGCGTGGCCGATGAGGAGGCCGGCGGGGAGGGCGACGGCCGTCGCGATCGCAACCGCCAGCAGGGACATCAGCACGTGCTCGCCGAGGCGGTTGGGGATCCCGGTCGTGCCGGACCAGCGTCCGGCGTCCGCGAACCATTCGACGACCTGCGCGGCGAAGGGCACGTCGCTCACCGGCGCCTCCCTGCCCACGGGCCGAGCGCGCGCTGCAGCCCCACGAGCAGGAGATCGGCGGTGAGCGCCAGGCCGACCGAGAGCACGATACCGACGACGATCGCCGCCTCCGGCAGGAGCGGCCGGAATCCCGCGAGCATCAGGTACCCGAGCCCTCCCTTCCCGATCAGCGCCGTCACGGTCACGAGCCCGATCGTCGTCACGGTCGCGATGCGGATCCCGGCCACGATCGCCGGCAGCGCGAGCGGCAGCTCGACGCGCCACAGGAGCTGGCGGGGCGTGTGCCCCGCGGCCCGAGCCGCGTCGCGGACATCGGCGGGCACCTCCCGCAGGCCCGTCACCGTGTTCCGAACGAGGATCAGCAGGGTGTAGGTCGTGAGGACGACGATCGCGTTGGCGGCTGAGAGGCCGAGCAGGGGCAACAGGAGGGCGAGCGCCGCGAGGCTCGGGATCGTGTAGAGGATCCCCGTCGTCCACAGGATCGGTCCGGCCAGCCGCGGCCGCCGGTGGGCGAGGATCGCGAGCGGCAGGGCGATGGCGATGCCGGCGCCGACGGCGGCGCCCGTGAGTCCGACGTGCTCGAGCAGGCGCTCCATCACGAGGTCCGTGTTCGCCGCGAACCACTCCCAGGCCCTCATCGTGCGATCGCCCGCGTCACGCCATCGAGCGTGAGGATGCCGCGGTAGCGTCCCCGCTCGTCGACGACGGCCGCGACCCCGGTCCGGCTCGAGACGATCGCATCGAGGGCCTCTCTCAAGGTGCTCGAGGCGGTGATCGAGGCGCTGAAGGGTTGCGGTCGCACGTCGTCGACCCGCCCGGCGCCGCCCAGCGAGGCGTGGTCCACCCACCCGAGGAGGCGTCCATCCCCGTCGACCACGCTCGTCCAGTCGGACCCGACGGCCGCCATCGCGCCGAGCGCCACCTTCGCCGGGTCCGTGCTTCCGACGACCGGCCCCTCTCCGAGGGAGATCTCCCCCACCCGCGTCAGCGCGAGCCGCTTCAACCCTCGCTCCGAGCCGAGGAAGCCCGCGACGAACGCGTTCGCCGGATCGCGCAGCACCTCCTCGGGCGGCGCGTACTGCTCGACGGTGGCACCTGTGCTGAGGACCGCGATCCGGTCCGCCATCGCGATCGCCTCATCGATGTCGTGGGTGACGATCACGATCGTCTTCCGCAGGCGGGCCTGCAGCGCGACGAACTGCGCCCGGAGCCGGCCTCGGACGACGGGGTCCACCGCCGCGAACGGCTCGTCCATCAGCATCACCGGCGGGTCGGCCGCGAGCGCGCGCGCAACGCCCACCCGCTGCTGCTGTCCCCCGGAGAGCTCGTGCGGGTACCGCGGGAGGAGCTGCTCGTCGAGCTCCAGGAGGGTGGCGAGCTCCCGCACCCGCACTCCGGTCCTGGTTCGGTCCCAGCCGAGGAGACGGGGCACCGTCGCGATGTTCTGCTCGACCGTCCGGTGGGGGAGCAGGCCGACGCTCTGGATCACGTAGCCGATCCCGCGGCGGAGCGCGACCGGGTCCTGCGCCATCACGTCGGTCCCGGCGACGCGGATCGTCCCGGAGGTCGGCTCCACCAGGCGGTTGACCATGCGGAGGGTCGTCGTCTTCCCACAGCCGGAGGGCCCCACGAGCGCGACGACCTCCCCCTCCGGGATCTCCAGCGAGAGCTCCTGGACGGCCGGCCGATCGCTCCCCGCGAAGACCTTCGTCACCCTCTCGAGGGAGATCATCCGCTGAGTATCGCCCAGGGCGGCTGAAAAAAGATCGCCGGGGAGGCAGGGACCCGACCCCCGGATGCCGAATAGGGGTGGAGATGCGACGCTCGCCAACCTTCGCATCGCTGGTGGCTTTCGCGGCTCTTGTTCTCCATGCGCCTGCCGCAGGAGCGTTGCCGGCGACGTTCGACTGCGGTCCCGACGACGGCCGGGAGCGCCTGACCACCGACGGCTACGCCTTCGATTTCGAAGCGCCCCATCTGACCGCGCCCGAGCTCGCCTCTCCCGTGCCCGCGAACCACCCCGCCGTGACGGCCCAGCGTTCCGCCCTCTTCTTCTTACGCGCCGACCTCGCCCCCTACCGGAGCGGCGATCTCGAGATCTCGCTCACGTGGCCGGAGACGAGCGACTACGACATCTTCGTCTTCGACGCGCAGGGGACGGAGATCGCGCGTTCAGCCGCCAGCAACATCGACGGCGGCGACACCCGGTTCGAGCGGGCGCTCGTCGAGGGCATCGCCCACTGTGCCGACCTCTCGATCGCGGTGCGCAGCTGGGCCGGCCGTCCGGATCAGACGCTGAGCCTGCGCATCGCCTTCGGCAACCCCGGACCGATGTTCGCCTGCGAGAAGGACGACCCGCATCCGGCGTGCGAGGGGAAGGAGGAGGGCGAGCCGCCGGCACGCCTTCCCGATACGCGCACCCGTCTGTACCTCGGCGGCGACCGCCCGGGGCAGCTCTCGATGCAGGGTCATTACGTCCACGACCTCGAGGTGAACGGGATCCGCCCCGTCGGCGGCGAGGCGGAGCTCTCATCGCACCTGGTTCCGGTACGCCCGACCGGCGGACGTCCCAACCACTTCACGAAGCTCGTGGCCGGGAACCCGGAGCAGCACGAGAACCCGTTCATGGCGAACTACTCCCTCCAGCTGAAGCAGCCGACGAGGATCACGGGCGATGTCAAGGCGCTCATCTGGGTTTCCTCCCAGACGTTCGGGCAGGGTGGGGGAGGCGGGCCCCTGTTCGTGGACCTCTGGCAGGACGGGACCGCGGCGCTGGCCGGGACACGGATCGCACGCGTCGAGGTCCCGGGCTCGAAGATCGGCGCGGCGCCCACCCCGGTCCGCGTGACCTTCAGCGGCGTCGACGCACTCGTCGAGCGGGAGCTGGTCCTGCAGGTCTCATCCGAGCCCGTCGCGGGAACGTCGGGGGGCTCGCAGGACCCCGCAGACTCGGAGTGGACGATCTACTACGACAGCGTCCAGTTCCCCGCGCACCTGACGCTGAACCTCCCCCAGGCCTGAGCGGCCGCGTTCGGCGATTCGGCTAGCATGGCGCCGATGTTCCTCGACGTGACTTCCGACAACCCCTTCGCGAGCAACTGCTGGGCCGTCTCCGCCGACGGATCCGACGAGGCCGTCGTGGTCGACCCGGGTTTCGAGCCCGAGGTGATCGCGCGGATGCTCGAGCGGGCCGGGAAGCGGCTCGTGGCGGTGCTCGCGACGCACGGGCACTTCGATCACATCGGCGCGGTCCCGCAGGTGTGCGCGGCGGGGGTGCCGGTCGTGATCCACGAGGCCGACGAGCTCGCGCTCTCCGACCAGGCGGCCTGGGGCTCCGGGCACCCCGTGCCGATGGACCTCCGGCCGAAGGACGTCATCACGGTCTCGGGGGGCGACCGCCTGGAGTACGCGGGGTTCTCCTTCGAGGTCATGCACACGCCGGGGCACACCCCCGGAAGCGCCTGCTTCGTGACGGACGGGTTCCTCTTCAGCGGCGACCTCCTCTTCCGCGGGTCGATCGGCCGGCACGACTTCCCGAACTCGAGCGCCCGCGACATGCGCCGCAGCCTCGGCCGGTTCCTCGCCCTGCCCGACCGCCTCCGCGTGTATCCCGGGCACGGGCCGGAGACGACGGTGGGCGACGAGCGGGTCTCGAACCCATGGCTCGTGGAGCTCGCCGGGGCCCGGGAGTGACCGACCTCAACCCGCCGCGCGGGACCCAGGACCTCCTTCCACCGCGGTCCGACGCGGTCGAGGCGCTCGCGGACGAAGGGCGGCGGCTCGCTCGGCGCTTCGGCTTCCGGCGCGTGGAGACGCCCACCTTCGAGCACACGGAGCTCTTCGCGCGCGGGGTCGGTGCGAGCACCGACATCGTGACGAAGGAGATGTACACGTTCGAGGACAAGGGAGGGCGCTCGCTCACCCTGCGACCGGAGGGCACGGCGCCGGTGATGCGGGCCTACCTCGCGCACAAGCAGGAGCTCGGGGCTCCGTTCAAGGCCTACTACGTCGTCCCGATGTTCCGCCACGAGCGGCCGCAGGCCGGGCGGATGCGCCAGCACACGCAGCTCGGGGTCGAGGTCATGGGAACGGCCGCGCCCGCCGCCGACGTCGAGGTGGTCACGCTCGGCCAGCGTTTCCTCTCGGGGCGCGGCCTGCGGCGGTTCGAGCTGCGCCTGAACTCCATCGGGGACGAGGTCTGCCGCCCGGCGTACCGGACCGCGCTGATCGATTTCCTCAAGGAGCGGGTGGACCGGCTGTGCCGGGACTCGCGCGAGCGGATGCTCCAGAACCCGCTTCGCGTGCTCGACTGCAAGGTCCCCTCGTGCCGTGCGGCGACCGAGGATGCGCCGCGGATCACCGACCATCTCTGCGATGCCTGCCGCGAGCATTTCGACGCGGTCCAGGCAGGGCTCCGCGAGGAGGGGATCACCTTCGTCCTCGACCACCGGCTCGTGCGCGGCCTCGACTACTACACGCGGACCACGTTCGAGTTCGTGAGCGAGGTGCTCGGCCCGACGCAGTCGACGCTCTGCGGCGGCGGCCGCTACGACGGGCTCGCCGAGCTTCTGGGTGGCGAGCCGACCCCCGGGATCGGGTTCGGCCTGGGGCTCGAGCGCCTGTTGATCGCGATCGACGAGGAGGGGGTGCCCCTGCCCGAGCCGGAGCCGCTCGCGGTGTTCGTCGTCGCCCTCGGGGAGGAGGCGGCGGCCGAAGCGCGGGCGCTCGTGCGCGAGCTCCGCGAGGAGGGTCTGGCCGCCGCGGGCTCGCTCGAGGACCGGCCGATGAAAGCGCAGATGAAGATGGCCGACCGCGCGGGCGCGCGGTACGTCGCGATCATCGGAGAGCAGGAGCTCGCGGACGGCGTCGTCACGATGCGACGGATGGCCGATGGCGAGCAGGAGAGCGTGAAGCGCTCGGAGGTGCCCGGATGGATCTCCCGCTGAGGACCGGGTACTGCGGCGGCCTGCGCGCGGAGGACGCCGGGCGGGAGGTCGCGCTGTGCGGATGGGTGGCCCGCAGCCGGGACCACGGCGGGGTCGTCTTCATCGACCTGCGCGACCGCGAGGGGATCGCACAGGTCGTCTTCCATCCGCAGGACGCCCCCGAGGCGCACGCGGTGGCAGCCGACCTCAAGGCCGAGAGCGTCGTTCGGGTCCTCGGCGAGGTGCGCGAGCGCCCGGAGGGGACGCGGAACCCGAACCTGCCGACCGGCGACGTGGAGGTTGCCGCGCGCGAGGTCGAGGTGCTGTCGGTCGCCGAGACGCCACCGTTCCCGGTCGAGGACGACGTGCAGGCCGACGAGCGCCTGCGCCTGCGTCACCGCTACCTCGACCTCCGCCGCCCGGAGATGACGCATACGCTGCGCCTCCGGCACGCGGCTTTCTCGGCGATCCACCGCTTCATGGACGAGCACGGGTTCGTCGAGGTGGAGACGCCGATGCTCACACGCAGCACGCCCGAGGGGGCTCGTGACTTCCTCGTCCCGTCGCGGCTCCAGGAGGGGACCTTCTACGCGCTCCCGCAGTCCCCGCAGATCTTCAAGCAGATCCTTATGGTGTCGGGCCTCGACCGGTACTACCAGGTCGTGCGCTGCTTCCGCGACGAGGACCTGCGCGCCGACCGCCAGCCGGAGTTCACCCAGCTCGACGTCGAGATGTCGTTCGTGAACGAGGAGGACGTGCACGCGGTCGTCGAGGAGATGCTGGCCGCCGTCTGGCGCGAGGTGCTCGATGTGGAGATCGCGACGCCGTTCCCGCGGCTGACGTACGACGAGGCGATGCGGCGCTACGGCAGCGATAAGCCCGACACGCGCTACGGCATGGAGCTGGCGGACCTCACGGAGACCTTCCGTGGCACCGGCTTCCGTGCGTTCGCGTCGGTGATCGACGGCGGGGGCGTGGTGAAGGGCTTCGCGGCGCCGGGGGCGGCGTCGTGGTCGCGCAAGGAGCTCGACGACCTGGTGGTCGAGGCGCAGGGCCGGGGGGCGTCGGGACTCGTGTGGGTCGCGTTCGCGGGCGACGAGGTTCGCTCACCGGTGGCGAAGTTCTTGAGCGAGGGGGAGCTGGCGGCGCTTCGGACCGAGACCGGTGCGGGGGATGGCGACCTCGCGCTCGTCGTCGCCGATGCGGAGGGGCGCGCGAACACGGTCCTCGACGGGCTGCGGCGGCTGATGGCCGACCGCCTGGGGCTCGTCCCGGAGGGGCGGTGGGACTTCCTGTGGATCACCGAGCCGCCCGTCTTCGAGTGGAGCGAGGAGGACGAGCGCTGGGTGAGCGTGCACCATCCGTTCACGTCGCCCGCCACCGACGACCTCTCGCCCGAGACAGCGAAGGCGCGCGCCTACGACGTGGTGCTGAACGGCTGGGAGCTCGGCGGCGGCTCGATCCGGATCCACCGCCCGGACGTCCAGCGCGCGGTCTTCGAGGCGCTCGGGATGTCGAACGAGGAGGCCGAGGAGAAGTTCGGGTTCCTCCTCGACGCCTTCCGCTACGGTGTCCCGCCGCACGGCGGGATCGCCTTCGGGTTGGATCGGATGACGATGCTGCTCGCGGGCCGGTCGAACATCCGTGAGGTGATCGCCTTCCCCAAGACCCAGTCCGGCACCGACCTCCTGACGGGCGCCCCCGCCGAGGTCGCCGACGACCAGCTCCGCGAGCTCGGCATCCGCCTGCGCTGAGCCTCGGAACGCCGCTGCCTGCACGGACGAGACGCGCCCCGGCTCGCCCGCCGGTCGCTCAGGCGGTCGCGAGCGACGCCTCTGGAGGAGCCGCGTCCTCGGAAGGACCGACCCGGTCGTTCGCCGGTCGGTGAGGCCATCCGGCCGATGGCTCCCCGGTCTGGGCGGTGCAGGTCTCCACCCTCTCGTGCCGCCGCGGAACCGCCCGTCCTCGCCATGTACTTCGCCTCCCTCGCTCCCGATACCGCATCCCAACACCGGACGAAGGGAGGAAGGGATGGCGGCATCGAAGATCGTGAAGAGGCGGGTGGCGACATCGGCGCTCGTCGTGCTCGTGTTCCAGGGGATCCTCGCCGTCGGCGCGCAGGCAAAGGGCGTGGCCGGAGGCCCGCGTGGTGGGCAGCCCGCGGGAGAGGCTCCCGTCTCCGAGGTCGGGCCTCCGGGGCCGGGCCGACCTGCTTCGCCCGAGGCGCCTCCGCAGCCCCCGGCGCCGCCCCAGAGCGATGGGCAGCCGAACGGGAACGCCGGCCCGGGACCTTCTCACCACGCGGAAGAGCCGAGCGGTCCCGTGGGTCACGGAGCGTCTCACCACGCGGAAGAGCCGAAGGGGCCCGGCGGTCCCGGAGCGTCTTCGGGCGACGCGGGCGATCGGCGGCCGGATCTCTCTGCGGGGACCGGCCCGTCTGCGGCAGCCGACCACGGGCCGGGATCCCACCAGGCCGACGACCGTCCCGGGCATGCGCCCGACCACGCGCGCTCCTCGGAGCGGCCGGGCCCACCGGACCACGCGGGAGCACCCGAACACGCCGGCGCGCCCGGGCAGGGCGCTCCGCACGCGACGGGTCCGGCCGGCGGCGAGTGGCCGGGTGGGGCTCGACCGCCGATCCTCTCGCGGCCGCAGCACGGCTGCTGGGCCTCCTCGATGACCCCGTTCATGTGCCGGATCTCCGAGCAGGAGGAGGACCCGACGCAGCCGGCTCCGAAGGAGCAGACGGATCCTGGGCTCGACGAGGAGCTGATCCAGCCGGGCCCGGACGAGGAGCCCGTGGTCGACCCGTCGCCCGAGCGTGACGGAGGGTCGACGACGCCGGTGCGCCCGGGGCCGGGCGTCCCCGCCGGCCGCTCCTCGACGCCCGCGATCGCACCGGGGGCGGCACCCGCGGCGGCATCCGCCCACGGGCCCGACACGGGTGGATCCACGGGGCGCGACACGTCGAGCCGCGACTACCACCCGGCGATCGACACGCCGCGCGGGAGCCTCCCGGTGCCGCCGGTCGGAGCTTCGGGGATGCTGGGGGCAGCCTTCGGCCTCCTGATGCTGGCAGGTGCCGGCGGCGGCCTCGGGGCGGCCCTGCTGCGCCTGCGCGCGCGGCTGGCGTGAGGGTTGGACGGCCACGCCCCTATGCTGGGGGCGTGGCCGTCCCACTCGCCGCTCGGATGCGTCCCCGGACCTTCGATGAGTTCGTCGGCCAGCGGCACCTGATCGGCCCGGGGAAGGCCCTGACGGCACTGGTGGACGCGGGGCATCTCCCTTCGCTGATCCTGTGGGGCCCGGCCGGCACGGGGAAGAC
>DATLGG010000075.1:0-2442 GCA_035540615.1 Actinomycetota bacterium
CCGAAGTTCTGGATCCGGGCGTAGGGAAGCGTGGATCCGACCACGGCTCGGAGGAAGCCGACGAAGCGGGGCCGCGAAACGTCGCGCGCGAGCGCGCCCGTACCCTTCGAGCGGACCGCCTGGGCGGCGATGCCGGCGGCCTGAACGGACGCGATCCGGTGCGCCGCCTGCGGCCCGGTGTGCGTATAGCGGCGCACCCGGTCCGCGTACCACTTCATCCTGGTCGCCATCTCAGTTCCCGAGTCTGGCGGGGTGGCGGGACGCCTCAGACGAAGGCGACCGAGCGTGGGCGACGTGCTCCCCACCAGGCATGAACCGCCGCGGAGGCGTCGGGGTCCCACGGCCACGGGAGCTTCGGCTCGTCCCGTTCGAGCAGGAAGGTCGTGCCCTCTGTGTCGTAGCGGCTGACGCGGGATGGGATCTTCCCGCCGCGACCTTCCTCGCCGTCGAGCAGGCTCTTGGTCGCCATCATCGCGGGGCGGCGGATCGCCCAGGGCGTGGACGTGTGCCCGTAGGTGAAGTCGAGCACGACCAGCCGGTCCC
This sequence comes from Actinomycetota bacterium, assembly GCA_035540615.1. GTDB lineage: Bacteria > Actinomycetota > UBA4738 > UBA4738 > CALAEC01 > DATLGG01. The sequence goes on from DATLGG010000075.1 coordinate 544, forward strand.
GCGGCAGGCTCGGCACCGACAGCGTGAACGAGGCCAGCTCACCCCGGAAGGTCTGCGTCTCGAACTCGACCTCCTCACCGCCGACCTCGACGGCCTCGATGCTGATGATCGGGGCGTACGCCATCCGGACCCGCCCGTCGGCTGCGAGCAGCACCTGCTCGCGCCGGCGCCGAGGAACCGTGGTCCACCCGATCTCGTCGGGGCTCGCCTGCTCGACGACCGTCGGCCACGCCGATCCTGCCCACTGCTCGAGGTGCTCGACGACCTCGATCTGGGCGCGCTCGATGTCCGCGTTCAGGTACTTCGGCTCGCCCTCGGCCGGGAGCGGATCGTTCGCGAACGATCGGAACTGCGCGTAGCTGAAGTAGTCGGCCGGCATCAGGCACCCCCCGCCATCAGGGGGACACGGACGCTGGGGTCGAGTGCACGGGTCAGCCCCAGCGCGTCCTCCCAAGCCCAACCGTGGACCTCGATCGCGAGCTCCGCCGCACGCCGCCGCGCCCGCAGCGCCATCTCCTGCCGAAGGTCGGGGTCGCGGCGGAGCGTCTGGACATGCTCGGCGAAGTCGAAGGGGTCGGAGGCGAGGAAGCCGTCGGTGCCGTGGCGGATGAGCCGCCGCTGCTCGGGAAGGTCGGTCGCGACGACAGGGACTCCGACGCTCATGTACTCGAGGGCCTTCAGCCAGGACTTCGCCACGTTGAACGCGCACGGGAGCAGCGGCACGATCCCGACGTCCGCCCGCGCCATCAGCCGGTACAGCCCCTCCGGCGTCTCCTGGAAGGGGAAGGTCTCGATCCCGAAGTGGGGCAGGCAACGCCCCGCTCGGGGGTCCCCCACCTGGGAGAGGATCGCGCCGTCGAACGGACGGGCTCCGGCTTGCGCGAGCCACTCGAGATCCTGGCGGTGCGTCTTCACGACCCCCGCCCATCCGACACGGAATGCCTGGTCGTGCCGCGAGCGCATCGGGCGCAGCCGCCCGACGAACGCGGGAAGGTGGTTCCGGCAGACGTGGACCTCGCGAGCCAGCGGCCCGTACACCTCAGCGAGCCGATCGGTCGAGACGATCAGGCCATCCGCCTCGGCGATCGCTCGCTCGTGGACCTCCCGGCGCTCGGGGGTGAACCACCGGTGGAAGTTCCGGTTCTCGGGAGGGACGCTGCGCAGGTCGTCATCCTCGTCGACGAGCACGCGCACCCCTGCTGCTCGGTAGAGGCGCACCTGCTCGAGGGTCTCGGGGTCCAGTGGTCGGTGCACGACGACGACGTCCGCGTCCTCCGGCCACTCGGTGGAGGCCTCGGCGTCATGGCCGCGGCGACGAAGCTCAGCGGCCGGCCAGAACGAGCGAAGCCGGCCCCCTCCGGCCTCGTCCGAGGCGACGAAGCGAACCTTCACCGCGCCCCCACGACGCGTCCGGTGCCGCCGCACTCCTTGCACGGCCGGCACCCGGGGCAGCCGCAGTCCGGCTTGTGGCCCTTCATGTAGGCCTTCCCGCGCCCCTCGCAGCGCCGGCAGATCAGCTTCGGGACCCGGAACCGCAGCTGGGGCTCGCCGACGCGCTGGCCCTGACGACGCGCCTCCGGCTCGGGGATCGGCTCCCCCTTCCGGTACGCGTTGCCGTCGGCGGAGCGACGCTTGGAGACGTAGAACAGCGATCGGTACGGCGTCTCCTCGGCGCTCGGCTTCGGACCCGGTGCGGGAGGAGCCCCCCGGACGACCGTCTGGCCTGCGGCCCGGGGGGAGGGACCCCGAAGAGCCCCTCCCCGGACCAGCGGCATCAGGCCAGGTCGACCGCGACGAACGCCTTCGGCCGCACGACCGTGAAGGCGGCCCGCATCTCCGCGAGCAGCCGCACGATGTTGCGGATGAAGTCGTCGCCGGCGGTCCCGACCGAGATGGTCG
>DATLGG010000076.1:0-4151 GCA_035540615.1 Actinomycetota bacterium
ACCACCGGATGGTGCACGAGAGGGGTGGGTTCTCCCTCCGCTTGGAGGAGGGGAGGCCGGTGTTCCGCAGGCCCGACGGGTCGGTGCTGGAGGAGGCGCTGGCGGAGCGGGGGCCGCCCTAGCTGAGGGCCCAGATCACCGCGACGGCGATCGCGGCGATCGCGGTGAAGAACATCACGAGGTCGGCGGTCTTCGGGCTACGACCCTGCATGGGGTTGAAGCCCATCAGCGACCCTCCGGCAGGGCCTGCTCCGGCGTAGCGCGCTGCGGCACGCCCTGGTCGGGCAGGCGGTAATAGGCACGGAAGCGTTCGGGCGAGAGCCAGTCGATGTGCTGGCGCACGGTCGAGGCGTAGGTGCGGGCTTCGACCTCGTCGGCGCATGGCCGCTCGAACACGCCCTGCCCTTCGGGGTCAACGATGTGCACGGTCCAGCCGGCGGGCGATCGTTCGATGCCGACGCGGTAGATGTTCTCGTCCACGCCTGGATGATACGTGCCCGGGAACCATTGACACGCACAACGGTCATGCGGGAAGATTCGCCGTCACGTCCGAAATCAGACAGGGAGGGACATCATGGGGCACCGCACGCGCCGCATCGCGCTGAGCGCTTCGCTCGCACTGCTCGCCGGGGGTCTGCTCGCGCCGGCAGCGGCCGCTCCGGCGGCTCCGATCCAGATCCAGCTCCTGTCGGTCTCGGACTGGCATGCACAGCTCGACCCGGTGAGCGTCTCCGGGGTCGGCGACGTCGGCGGCGCGGCGGCGCTCTCCTCGTACTTCCGCGCCGAGCGTGCCGCGAACCCGAACACGCTGACGCTGACGGCGGGCGACGCCTACGGCGCCTCCCCCCCGCTCTCCGGGTTCTTCGATGAGGAGCCGGCGGTCAAGGCGATGAACCTCATGGGCTTCGACGCGGACACGTTCGGCAACCACAACTTCGACCGCGGGGTGGGACACCTCCAGCGGATGATCGACCTCGCGGAGTTCCCCTACGTCTCGGCGAACCTGCGGAACGTCGAGGGGAACCTCACCGGGGTGAGGCCCTACGAGATCTTCGACGTGAGCGGGATCAAGGTCGCCGTGATCGGGCTGACGAACCCGGAGGCCCCGGAGCTCGTCACCCCAGGCAGCCTCGGCACGATCGAGATCACCGACCCGGTCCAGGCGGCGAACCGCGCTCGGGCGCAGGCCCGCCGAGAGGGCGCGAAGGTGTTCGTGATCATCACCCACATGGGCGTCACCGGTTTCGACGCCGCGGGTCAGCCCGTCGGGCCGCTCGTCGACCTGGCGAACGCCGTCGGTGGGTTCGACCTGATCGTCGGCGACCACACCGACATCCAGTACCGCGGCGTCATCAACGACCAGCTCGTCGTGGAGAACCGTAGCAAGGGTCTGACGTACGCGCGGACCGTCCTGTCGGTGAACCCCACCAGTGGCCGGGTGATCGACGCGTCCAGCGAGTTCGTCACCCCCCGGGCGGCGTCCATCGCTCCCGACCCCGCTGTCGTGCAGATGCTGCGGCCCTATCGTGACGCGCTGGTGGCCGCGATGGATCAGCCCGCCGGCGTGGCGACCGGCGTCTTCCCGCGTGCGGGGAACATCGAGCGCCTGCGGGAGGTCGCCCTCGGCAATCTCATCACCGACGCCATGAGGGAGACCTACGGGACACAGATCGCGGTGCAGAACGGCGGTGGCATCCGCGCGCCGCTCCCCTCGAGCTACCTGCCGGCGGACACGTCCCTCCGCCGGACGACGCCGGGCTACGCCGCGGGTCCGCCCTACGACCTCGTGGTCGGCGACATCTACACGGTGCTTCCGTTCGGAAATGCCGTCCTGACGCGGACGGTCACGGGCCTGCAGCTCTGGTCGATGCTGGAGCACAGCGTGGCCCCGATCCCCTCCTCCAACGGACGCTTCCTCCAGGTATCCGGCTTCCGCTTCACGTACGACGCAGGGCTGCCGCCAGGGAGCCGCGTCCTCTCGGTCACGCTCGACGACGGAACATCGATCCTGCCGGACGCCACGACCTACACGCTCGCGACGAACAACTTCATGAACGCCGGCGGGGACGGCTACACGATGCTCGCGGACGGCCAGGGGGTCACGCGGGACCTCGACGCGAACGTGCTCCTCGAGTACATCCGCTCGAAGGGCACGATCACGCCGACGATCGAGGGGCGGATCACCCGGCTGAACTGAGCTGCTCCTCCACCATCCCGGCGAAGGTGGCGGCGTTGCGGACCGCGCTGTCGCGGTAGCAGTTGTTGAAGAGCGCGTGGGTCTCCCGCGCCTGCTCCTGCAGCGCCGCCACCTTCGGCACCCACTGCTCGAGCTCCTCCTTCGGGTAGTCGTAGCGGAAGCGTTCGAGGACCGGTACGCCCCGCTTGCCCCAGGTCTCCTCGCGCCGGCCGTGGAAGCGGACGAGCGCGATCCGGTCGTTCGTCGCCTCGGCGATCGGCGGGATGCTCGAGGGGAACCCCTGCGGCATGTCGACGCAGACGAACGGGATCTCCTCGCTGCGGAAGAAGTCGAGCGTCCGCCGGGTCATCTCCTCGTCCTTGAACCACGCCGCCTGCCGGAGCTCGACCGCGATCCGGTAGTCCGGAAGGCGCTCGCGCGCGCGCAGGATGTCATCCTTCGAGCGGCGCGACGGCATGAACCACTGCGGGTACTGGAACATCACGACGCCGAGCTTCCCGGCCGAGTGCAGGGGCATGAGCGCCGAGCGGAACATGTCCCAGCACAGATCGGCCGCATCATCCGGGAGGTCCTTCGGGTAGAGGCGGTCCTTCCCCTCCGGCAAGAGCTCCTTCACCGCCTTCGGCAGCGACCGGACCGTGACCGGATGCCCCGTCATCGCCGCGAACGCCTTGACGTGGAAGACGAACCTCGGTGGCGTGCGCTCGACCCACAGGGCGGAGTTCCGCTCGCTCGGGAGCGAGTAGTAGGTGGAGTCCACCTCGACGACGTCGAACCGCTCGGCGTAGAAGCGGAGCCGATCCTCGGGGGTCTTCGCGTCGTCGGGGTACCAGCCGGACTCGAGGAGGGTGCGGTCGGTCCACGAGGAGGTCCCGACCCGGACCGGGTTCACCGCCGCGGGCGGATCTTCCCTCTGCGAGTGGCGCGGATCGGCTGCCGGAGCGGCTCGAGGATGCTCTCCTCGCCCAGCTCGAGCGCGCCTTCCATCCCGACGAGCCGGTTCAGCGCGTCCTCGATCACCGAGCCGGCCACCTCCGCCTCGCGGAGGGTGCTCGCCAGCACCGCCGTGTAATGCGCGTTGAACGGCTGGCCGCACGACGGGCAGTGCCCACCGTTGTCGATCGCTTCGCGCGCGAGGAACTCGCGTCCGCACCGCGCGCAGGTTCCCTTGATCCTCATGCGCCGCCTCCTCCCACCGCGGCCGGCGGTGCGGGAGCCACCAGGTCGGTCACGATATCCGCGAGCGCGAACGGGTCGAGCGGGCGGTTCAGCCACGCGTCCGCCCCCGACCAGCGGGCGAGCCAGGCGTCCTCGGGCCGCGCGAGCACGATCACGATCGCGCCAGGGAACGGGTTCACGGCGCCGGTCAGGTCCTTCGCCACCGCGAAGGCTCCGGCCCGCGAGGTGATCTCGTCCGCCACGACGACGTCCGGAAGGTGCTTCCAGGCCAGGCGGAGGCCCTCGATGCCGTCGGCAGCCTCGAGGAACTCCCACGGAGCCTTCGTCCGCCGCTCGACGGCGCGGAGAGCGACGCCCAGCTGGGTGCGGACGTCCTCGTCGCGGGAGATCAGGAGGGCCTTCACGCTCAGTCGTACCGCGGCTTCGCCGACGGGCCGCGCCAGGGGTGGCCGATCGTGTGCTGCCAGCAGGTCGGGTTCGGGTTGTAGGCCGACAGCTTCACGCCGCAGACCTGGCACGATCGCTGCTTCTCGTCGTCCTCGGAAGGCTTCGTCTGCTTCTCGCTCACGGTTCCCCCAGGGGCTCTCACCTGGGGATTCTACCATCGAGACCGCTCAGCCGACCTGCCAGGTGTCCCCCGAATGGAGGAGCTTGGCGAGGTCTCCCTCGCCGAGCCGCTCGGTGGCGGCCGCGAGCTGGCGCTCCATCGCCTCGCCGTAGACCGGGCGCGCGATGTCGCGGAAGATCCCGATGGGGGTGGGGCCGGTCGGGCGGT
>DATLGG010000077.1:0-10810 GCA_035540615.1 Actinomycetota bacterium
CCGCACCGGGCTAGGATAGCGGGCAGGATGGCAGCCGAACAACGCGGCGAGAGGCGCCTCGCGTGGCCCGGGAACCACGGGAACCACCAGAGTCACCCTCACCACGCGTTCAACATGTGACTGTTGTTGCTCCTGGTAAGAGGTGTTAGCATAGCCGGCAGCGTGGGGGCGGCCCGGCCGGGCAATGCGGGTCTCCCGACTGGGGCCCGGCCGGTCCCCGCGCAGGTTCCAGCCGGCCCGGACGCGCCCCCGCCTCGGGGCGGTGGCGGCAAGGAGGGGAGATGGCCGGTCGATTCGGAACCCTGATCACCGCGATGGTCACGCCGTTCACGCGGGACGGCTCCGTGGACCTCGATCGCGCTCAAGAGGTGGCCGCCTGGCTGCTCGAGCACGGCAGCGATGGCCTCGTCGTCGCCGGCTCGACCGGCGAGGCCGCCACGATGTCCGACGACGAGAAGATCGACCTCTGGCGGGCGGTGGTCGAGGCGGTCGGTGACCGCGGCACCGTGATCGCCGGGACCGGCACCTACGACACGGCCCATACGATCCACCTGACCGAGTCGGCGACCTCGGCCGGGGTCGACGCCATCCTCGTCGTCACGCCCTACTACAACAAGCCGCCGCAGGCGGGTCTGATCGAGCACTTCACGGCCGCCGCCCGGGCCACGGAGCTTCCGGTGATGCTCTACAACATCCCCGGAAGGACCGGCACGAGGATCGAGCACGACACGCTCCTGCGCTTGGCCGAGGTCGAGAACATCGTCGCGGTGAAGGACTCGACCGGTGACTTCGACGGGGCCGCGAAGCTCATGGCCGCGGCGCCCTCCGGTTTCGAGGTCTACTCGGGGGACGACTGGGCGACCTTCGGCTTCGCAACCCTCGGCTCGCCCGGGGTGGTCTCGGTCGTCTCGCACGTCGTCGGCGAACGGATGCGCAGGATCTTCGAGCTGATCGAGGCCGGCGACCTGCCCGGCGCGCGGAAGGTCCACACGGAGCTCCTGCCGGTCTTCGACGTGATGTTCATGACCTCGAACCCGATCCCGGTCAAGGCCGCGATGGCGCTCATCGGCCAGCCGGTGGGGGATGCACGTCTGCCGCTGGTGCCGGCGACGGACGCACAGGTCGCGGCGATCAGGAAGGTGCTGGAGGATGTCGGCGCGCTGTAGGCTCGTCTTCCTCGGGGGCCTCGGCGAGGTCGGGCGCAACATCGCCTGCCTCGAGATCGACGACGACGTCCTGGTCCTCGACGCCGGCCTCTCGTTCCCGACGGAGGACATGCCGGGGGTCGACCTCGTCCTCCCCGACTACCAGTACCTCCGCGAGCGGCAAGACCGCATCGCCGGCGTCGTCCTCACCCACGGACACGAGGACCACATGGGGGCCCTGCCCTACATCCTCAAGGAGATCGCCCTCGAGATCTGGGCGCCCCCCCTCGCCCTCGGGCTGCTGCGGCCGAAGCTCGAAGAGCACGGTGTGACCGAGCGGGCCACCCTGCACGAGCTCCGCGCCGGGGACGAAGCGCGGGTCGGTCCCTTCACCGTCCGGGCGATCCGCGTCACGCACTCGATCCCCGAAGGGCTGGCGCTCGCCATCGACACGCCGTTCGGGACGGTCCTGCACTCGGGGGACTTCCGGCTCGACCCCACGCCGGTCGACGGCCGGGCGACCGACCTCCAGGCGTTCGGCGAAGAGGGCCGGCGCGGCGTCCACGTCTTCCTCTCCGACTCGACGAACGCCGAGGACCCCGGGATCATCCCGAGCGAGCGGACCGTCGGCCCGGAGCTCCTGCGGATCTTCGAGGGGGCGTCCCGGCGGGTCGTCGCCGCATGCTTCTCCAGCCACATCCACCGGATCCAGCAGATCTGCGACGCCGCCCTCGCTGTCGGCCGCAGGATCGCGTTCTTCGGGCGCAGCATGCACCACGCGGTCGCCCAGACGCGGGAGCTCGGCCACCTCCACGTTCCGGAGGACGCGATCCTCGACATCGAAGAGATCGCGAAGCTCCCACCCGAGCAGGTCGCGGTGATCTGCACGGGCAGCCAGGGGGAGCCGCTGTCGGCGCTGTCGCTGATGGCCGCTCGCGAGCACAAGTGGGTGAAGCTCGAGGAGGGCGACACCGTGGTGATCGCCGCCTCGCTGATCCCCGGCAACGAGGTCGCGATCCACCGGACGATCGACGGCCTGTTCCGCACGGGCGCCGACGTCTTCCACACCGGCATCGCGCACGTCCACGTCTCCGGGCACGCCGCGGCCGAGGAGCTCAAGTTCATGCTCGGGCTCGTCACCCCCCGGTGGTTCATCCCGATCCACGGGGAGCGACGCCACCTGTCGCACCACGCGAAGCTCGCGCGCGAGGTCGGCATCCCGGACGAGCGGATCCTGATCTGCGAAGACGGTGACGTCGTCGAGATCGGGGAGAAGGTCGAGGTCGTCGACCGCGTCGAGGCGGGGATGGTGCTCGTCGACGGTCTCGGGATCGGTGACGTCGGCGCGGTCGTCCTGCGGGACCGCCGCAAGCTCGCCGGGGACGGCGTCGTGATCGTCGTCGTCACCGCGGACGCGCAGTCGGGCGAGCTCCTCGCGGGGCCGGACATCGTCACGCGCGGCTTCGTCCACGACGAGTCCTCGGCCGAGATGCTCGAGGAGGCCCGGCGCCGCACGCGAGAGTCGCTGGAGGCCGTCGCGCGCGAGGAGGTCGGCGACCCCGCGATCCTCAAGCAGCACGTGCGGCGGACGCTGGGCCGCTACTTCTTCGAGGTGACGAAGCGGAAGCCGGTCATCCTGCCGGTCATCATGGAGGTCTAGATGGCGAAGACGAAGAAGCGGAAGAAGGCGACGAAGCGGGGGAGCGGCGTCGCCACCGCCGGGCGCCGGGTGGCCGAGCACCTCGAGCCGCGCCACCAGGACGCGATCGGCATCGGGCTCATCGTTCTCGGCGGGCTCTCGGCGCTCGGGATCTGGCTCGACGCGGCGGGTCCCGTCGGGCGCTTCCTCGACATGCTCGCGCGAGGCGCCGTGGGCGTCGTCGGCTACGCCGTCCCGGTCCTGCTCCTGTGGTGGGGGCTCGTCCTCGTCCGCGGGACGGCGCAGGAGGAGCGCGGCCGGATGCTCGTCGGCCTCGTGTTCGCGCTCGCCGGCGGCCTCGGCCTCGTCTCGCTCTTCCGCGGCAACCCTTCGCCCGCGGCCGGCCTCTCCGGGTTCGGCGACGCGGGCGGGATCCTCGGCGCCGCCACGGCCTGGCCGCTCTCTCGCCTCGCCTCCGCGTACGGCGCGGCCCTCGTCTGCCTGGGACTCTTCGTCCTCGGGATCCTCGTGTTCACCGCGACGCCGCTCTCGGCGGTGTGGGAGTGGTTCCGGCGCGAGCAGGCGCCGGCCGAGGCGGCCGCCGCGGAGGACCCGATGCCCGAGGCGGAGCCCGCACCGCGGAAGCGGAAGCGCCGTCGCCTGCGGGACCTCACCGACGAGGAGGTGGCGGAGGCGACGCGGTGGGAGGAGATGGGCGAAGAGGTCCCGGCGGACGCACCTGCCGAGCCGGAGCCGGCGCCGCCGCCGCCGCCCCCCGTTCCGAGCGGGCGCGGCGACTACAAGCTTCCGCCGCTCAAGCTCCTGCGAACCGGCCCCGGGACCTCGGCCGCGAGCCGGGACGAGAAGGAGACGATGGCGACGCTCGAGCGCACGCTCCGCCAGTTCGGCGTCGACGCCACCGTCGCGGGGTTCAGCCGTGGGCCGACCGTCACCCTCTACGAGGTCGGGGTCGCGGCCGGGACGAAGGTCAACAAGGTCCTGTCGCTCGGCGACGACATCGCATACGCCCTCGCGACACCCGACGTCCGCATCATCGCGCCGATCCCTGGGAAGTCGGCGATCGGGATCGAGGTTCCGAACCGGGTCCGCGACTTCGTGATGCTCGGGGACGTCCTCGGCGCCAAGGAGACGAAGGAGGAGCGCCACCCGCTCGCGGTCGGTCTGGGGAAGGACGTCCACGGCAACGCCGTGATGTGCCGCCTCCACGAGATGCCGCACCTGCTCATCGCCGGGACGACCGGGGCGGGAAAGTCCTCGCTGATCAACGCGTTCGTCACCTCGATCCTGATGCGGGCGACCCCCGACGACGTCAAGCTCATGCTCGTCGACCCCAAGCGGGTCGAGCTCACGCACTTCGTCGACCTCCCGCACCTGATCTCTCCGGTCGTCGTCAACCCGAAGCGCGCCGCGGAGGCGCTCGGCTGGGTCGTGCGGGAGATGGAGATGCGCTACGAGATGCTGGCGACGGTCGGCGTGCGCGACATCATCGGCTACAACGGCGGTCTCGCCGAGGGGACCCTGCGGATCCCCCCGGGACGCGACGCCGAGTTCGAGCGCCTCCCGTACATCGTGGTGGTCATCGACGAGCTCGCCGACCTCATGATGGTCGCCCCGCGAGACGTCGAAGACGCGATCTGCCGCATCGCTCAGATGGCCCGCGCCGTCGGGATCCACCTCGTCGTCGCGACCCAGCGCCCGAGCGTGGACGTCGTCACCGGGCTGATCAAGGCGAACATCGCCTCGCGGATCGCGTTCATGACGGCGAGCCAGGCGGATTCGCGCGTGATCCTCGACGTCGGCGGGGCCGAGAAGCTCGTCGGTCACGGGGACATGCTGTTCCAGCCCACGGGCGCCAGCCGGGCCGCGCGGATCCAGGGGGCGTGGGTCACGGAGAAGGAGATCGAGCAGATCGCGGACTGGTGCCGGGCTCAGCAGGAGCCGGTCTACGTGCAGGGCATCGAAGGGGTCGGGCGGCCGCCGTCGGAGGAGGACGCCGAGGACGGGGACGACGACCTCCTCACCCAGGCGATGGAGCTCGTCATCCGCTCCCAGCTCGGCTCCACCTCGATGCTTCAGCGCAAGCTCAAGGTCGGCTTCGCCAGGGCGGGTCGGATCATGGACCTGCTCGAGGAGCGCGGGGTGGTCGGACCCTCCGTCGGCTCGAAGCCGCGTGACGTCCTGATCACCTGGGACGAGTGGCTGGAGTCCCGGGAGGCGCGCGCGGGCTAGCATTGGCCCCGCGATGAGCCGAGAGATGCCCGCCCGAGCCGTCGTCGTCGCCGCCGATCCTGGTGCGCGCGAGGCGATGCGTCGCGCGATCGACGAGGTCCCGAACGTCGAGGTCGTCGGGGAGGCCGACGATCCGAAGGACGCCGCCATCCTCGCTGCGCGTGCCCACCCCGATCTCGTGCTGATCGCGCTGTCGCCGGCCGACGAGAACGCTGCGTGGGGACTGCCTTCTCTCCTCGGTGTCGCTCCCGGCGCGCGGATCGTGCTCACGCTCCTGGAGGAGTGGTCGAACGAGCGGCCGCAGCAGGGCTACGACCTGCGGGAGATCATCGCGGTCCTGCGCGAGGCGCGGGCCGCCGACGACCGCCCCGAGGGACATCGCCGGCGGGAGGCGACGCTCTCGATGCTCGCCCACGACATCCTCACGCCGACGACGGCCGTCGTGGGCGTCGCCGACCTCCTGCTCCGCTACTGGGATCGCTTCGACGACCAGCAGCGGCGTGAGGGGGTGGCCAACATCGCCGAGGTCGGCCGCGACCTCGCCTCGCTGGTCAAGGGCGTGGTGCGTGCCGCCGCGGCCGACGCCGGTTCGCTCGTCGGCGACCGCGAGCCGGTCGAGCTGGGGGAGCTGCTGGAGCAGGTCGTCCGCGGGATGCAGGCGGCCGCGCAGGACCACCGGATCGAGCTCGAGACCGCGGCCGAGCTACCGACCGTGTGGATCGATCGCACCCGGATCCAGGAGGCCGTGCTGAACTTCCTGTCCAACGCGGTGAAGTACTCCCCCGCGGGCACGACCGTACGCGTCGGCGCCGAGGCGGGGGAGCGGGAGGTTCGGGTGACGGTGACCGACGAGGGCCCAGGCATCGACCCGAAGGACCACGGGAAGCTCTTCAGGAAGTTCTCGCGGCTCCATCCCGAGGAGACGCCGGGCCACGGCCTCGGCCTCTACCTGGTGAAGGCGATCGTCGAGGCCCACGGCGGCCGCGTCTGGGTCGACGGCAGCCCCGGCGCCGGCTCCACCTTCGGCCTCGCCCTGCCCGCCACCGGCCGAACCGCTGGAACCGGCAGATCCGGTCGCAGGGACTAGAACCGTCACCGGCGGGGTACGACAGATGACGTGCGGTCCCCCCGTCATGCGCGTCGTCTCCCGGTCCTCCGCCGTCCGCTGCTCGGCCTTCTGGCGGCCCTGGCGGCCGTCTCCGTCCTGAGCGGGTTCACCGCGACGGCGGCGCCTCGACCAGCCCCCGAGCCCGATCCCGTCCCGTCTTGGCACGAGGAGACGGCGCCCGTCAGCTTCGCCGGGGTCGCCTCCTGGTACGGCGAGTGGTTCCGGGGGAAACCGGTCGCCTGTGGCGGCGAACCCTACGACCCCGACGCGCTCACGGCGGCGCATCGCTGGCTCCCCTGCGGGACGAAGCTCCGTCTCTCACACGCCTCGCGCGAGGTCGTCGTCACGATCACCGACCGCGGGCCGTTCGTCGAAGGGCGGGTCCTGGATCTGACGCCGGCCGCGTTCGCGGCGCTCGCCGACCCCGATCGCGGTCTCATCGGCGTCCGCGCCACGCTCGTCAGCCCATAGAGCCTCACGCCTTCGTCGCTCGGAGCCCGTGGCTCCTGTGCGTATAATCGCTGCGACTCCCCAACCTCCACAGGGAATTGACCATGTCGGCGAACGGAACGGGGATCGGTCGGGCGCTCCGGACGGCGCGGCTCCGCCGGGGCAAGAGCCTCGAGGAGGCGAGCCGCGAGACCCGCGTCAAGACCGAGTACCTACAGGCGCTCGAGGTCGAGGCCTTCGACTCGCTCCTCGGCGACGTCTACGTCCGCGGCTTCCTCCGCTCCTACGCCCGCTACCTCGGGCTGAATCCCGAGAAGGTCGTCGCGTTCTACCAGAGGGCGTACCGCCGGGACACGCCCGCGCCGGCGCCGCTGCACCGGGCTCCCGGGGTGGTACGCGAGCCGCTGCTGGAACCGAAGGAGCACAAGCACCGGACCGCGTGGATCCTCGCCGCCGGGGCCGCGGTCATCGTGCTGATCTCGGCCGCTGCCGTCGGGCTGCTCTCGCGCGAGACGCCGGCCCCCACCCCCGCGGCCCCGGCGCAGGCGGCTGCGGTCCCGGTGGCTCCGGAGAAGGTGCAGGTCGACATCGTCGCGGAGGAGGCGGTCGGGGCCTCGGTCATCGTCGACGGCCGCCCCGAGCTCGGGTTCAACGGCCTCCTCGAGGCGGGCGAGGCGCACTCGTTCGAGGGGGAGCGGTCGATCGAGGTGCATCTCGACTCCGGCTATCGCGCCGAGATGGTCGTGAACGGGGAGAGCCTCGGCAGACCAGGGATGCCGAACCGTCCGTACGAGCGGACCTTCACCGCGGAAGATTTCCGGGGGAAGAAGGGATAGCCGCCCCCGCACCTTTCGGCATCGGCTGGCCGAACCTCGTCTCGGTGGTTCGCATCGCGCTCGCGCCCCTGCTCGTGGGGCTGATCCTCGTCGGCGACCGGCGGGCCTCCCTGATCGCCGCGGCGGTGTTCATCGCGGGTGCGGCGACCGACCGGCTCGACGGCTACCTCGCACGCCGATTCGCCAGCGCCACGCGGACCGGAGCCTGGCTCGACCCGCTCGCCGACAAGCTGTTCACCCTCTCGCCCGTCGTGGCGCTCGCGGCCGTGCGGCGGTTCCCCCTGTGGGCCGCCGCGATCTTCCTCGTGCGCGAGGCGGCGGTGTCCCTGCTGCGAGCCCGCCTCGGGGCGCGCGGTCACTCGATGCCGGCGACCCCGCTTGCGAAGTGGAAGACGGCCACGCAGATGCTCGCGATCCTGCTCTACATCCTGCCGCTCGACCCTGCGGCCGACCCGCTCCGGCTCGGGGTCCTCGCCATCGCGGTCGCGCTGACGCTGTGGTCGGGAGCGGAGTACTTCGTCCGGAGGGCGCCCGCGCCGTGAGGGCCGAGGTCATCGGGATCGGCACCGAGATCCTCCTCGGCGAGATCGCGAACACGAACGCACGCTGGATCTCCGAACGGCTGGCCGAGGTGGGCGTCGACGTGCTCCACCACCAGACGGTCGGCGACAACCTCGAGCGGATCGCCGATGCGTTCCGGCTCGCGCTGTCCCGTGCCGACGTCGTGATCGCGACGGGCGGGCTCGGGCCGACCGGCGACGACATCACCCGGGAGGGCCTCGCGGCCGCGCTCGGCGTCGAGCTGCGGCGGGAGCGGGCGATCGAGGATCACCTGCGCGCCTGGTTCGCCGGCAAGCGGCGGACGATGCCCGAGTCGAACCTCCGCCAGGCCGATCTGCCCGAGGGCGCCCGGTGGATCCGGCCGGAGCTCGGAACGGCGCCGGGGCTGATCCTCGAACGACAGGGGAGGCGCGTCTACGTGGTCCCCGGGGTTCCGGCGGAGATGCGCGAGATGATGGAGCGCGAGATCCTCCCGGAGCTCCGGCGCCTGAGCGGCGCCACGATCCGCTCGAAGGTCGTCAAGGCATCGGGGCTCGCCGAGGCGGTGGTGGGCGAACGGCTCGCGGAGCTGTTCGAGTCCTCGACGAACCCGACGGTCGCCTTCCTCTCGAGCGGGGGCGAGGTGCGCGTCCGGTTGACGGCGAAGGCCGAGACGGAGGAAGAGGCGGAGCGGCTGATCCACCCGGTGGCCGAGAAGGTGCGCGGCCTCCTCGGCGACGCGGTCTTCGGCGAGGACGAGGAGCGCCTCGAGGAGGTCGTCGGGCGCCTCCTGGCGGAGCGCGAGCTCCATCTCGCCTGCGCCGAGTCGCTGACCGGCGGACTCCTCGCGGCCCGCCTCGTCTCCGTCCCGGACGCCTCGAAGCACTTCTCCGGCGCGGCGGTCGTCTACGCGCCGGACGCGAAGCGCGACGTGCTCGGCGTCTCCCAGGCGACGATCGACGGACCAGGCACGGTGAGCGAGGAATGCGCGATCGAGCTCGCCCGCGGCGCCCGTAAGGTGTTCAAGGCCGACGTGGGGCTCTCGCTCACGGGCGTGGCCGGGCCCGAGCCGCTCGAGGGGAAGGAGCCGGGCACCGTGTGGGTCGGCCTGTCGACCGAGGCGACCGAGACCGCGCGGACGTTCGTCAGCCCCGGCGACCGTGACATGGTCCGCCGGGCCGCCACGCAGGCCGCGCTCGACCTCCTCCGCCGCCATTTGCTCCGTCAGGGATGACCGAGGGGAAGGCCCTCCGGCTCTTCGTCTGCGTCGACCTCTCGGACGAGGCGGCCGAGATCCTCGGACGGGTGCTCGTTCCCTGGCAGGAGCGGCTGCCGCGGGCCCGATGGGTCGCCCGCAGGAAGTGGCACGTCACGGTGCGGTTCCTCGGCCGGACCCAGCCGGACCTGCTGGACTTCGTGGAGGAGGCGTGCCGGGGCGCCGCGGCGGAGGTGGAGCCGTTCGAGGTCTCGCTGGCGGGCCTGGGCGTGTTCCCCGGCCGAACGAGGGCCCGCGTGCTGTGGGCCGGCGTGGACGACCCGCGAGGCGCGCTCGCGACGCTCGCCGCCGGACTCGACCGCCGCCTCGCGCCGGAGTTCGAGCCGGAGACGCGCCCGTTCACCCCGCACATGACGGTGGCGAGGTTCAACCCACCCGAGCCCTTCCGGGAGCACGCCGACGCCCTCGACCGCACCGAGCTGGAGACGGCGCCCTGGGAGATCGACCGGCTCCTGCTCTACCGCAGCCAGCTCTCCCCGAAGGGCAGCGAATACGAGCTCCTGCAGAGCTTCCCGGTGGGCTGATCGGTCAGCGGTTCTTCTGGCGGTCGAGCGGGACGACGGTGGTGCCGGTGGCGCGGCCGACGAGGATCGGCTCGTCCAGCAGCTCCGCGGCCTCGTCTCCGAGGTCGGGCTTGGCGGCGATGACCTTCCAGGCCTCGAACTCGCAGGTGCGCGAGGTGCGGCCGACGCGCACGATCCGGCCGCGCGCTTCGATGAAGTCCCCGGCGTAGACCGGCGCCTTGAACTCGACCTTCTCGTAGCCGACGAGCAGGCCCTCGTCCCCGTCGTGGCGGATCGCCAGCTCGGTGACCACGTCGCCGAACAGCCGCAGCATCGTCGCCCCGGCCACGAGGTTCCCGCCGTAATGCGCGTCCTCGCTGCCCATCCGAACCCGCAGCATCACCCAGTCCTCGCTCATCTCGCTCCTTCCCTCGGGACCAGCAGCGCGTCGACCGCCACGACGCCATCTTCGCGCACGACCAGCGGGTTGATCTCGATCGCCTCGACGGGCATCCCCTCGACGAGGTCGATCAGGCGGAACAGGACGTCCGTGACGCGGCCAAGCGGTAGCGGGACGCCGCGGACATCTTCGAGCAGGAGCCGCCCCCACGGCGCGTCCTCGAGCGCGCGCCGGACGACATCCTCGGATCCGGGGCCCGGGAGGACGACCGCCTGCCCGAGCGCCTCGGTCCAGATGCCGCCGAGCCCGAGGAGCCCGCAGACGCCGAACTGAGCGTCGCGGAAGGCACCGACGAGGAGCTCGAGCCGGCCGCGGACCTCCTCGCTCACGAGGAGCCCGGCGCCGAGGCGGAGGACCTCGGCGGCGGCCTCCCGGACCGCCTGCTCCGTGGCGAGGCCGAGCCGGACGCCGCCCACCTCCGTCTTGTGCGCGATCCCGGCGGCCTTCGCCACGACGGGAAAGCCGATGCGCTGCGCCGCCTCGACGGCTTCCTCGACCTCACGCACCTCCTCTTCGCGCGTCACGGGGATCCCGATCTCACGCAGGAGGCGCTTCGCCGCGTGCTCGGTCCAGGGGCCGCCGCCGACGTCGGGCGCGTCGAGG
>DATLGG010000078.1:0-9956 GCA_035540615.1 Actinomycetota bacterium
GTCCTCGTCCGAGCCGGCGCCGGACGTGAAGCTCACGGTGGTGAGCGACCCGCCCGCGCCGCCCCGCGGCGAGCAGAAGGCGGTCGACGCGCCGCTCTGCTACCAGTGCGGCTCGAAGATGCAGCCGGCCGGATCCTGCTACGTCTGCGGCAGCTGCGGCGCCACCAGCGGCTGCTCCTGAGCGGCGGTCACGAGGCCCGGCGGAGGTCCCCCTCGCCGGGCCTCGTCACACCGTGGGAACGGTGACGGCGACGCCCGATCGGTTCCGCAATCGAAGGAGACCGCGGACGATCCGCTCCTGAACCGCTTCGAGGTGGTCGATCCTGGCGCCGAGCCCGCCCGCGTCGCGCGCCTCCTCGGGTGCCGAGAGCAGGGTTTCGCGAAGGGATCCGAGCTGGCGACGGATCTGCTGCGCGAGCGATCGGATGATCGGCTCCGCGCCGCGGCCCGTGACGTCGTCGAGCTCCGTCAGATCGGCCTGGATCCGTTCGGCGATCGCCCGGGCGGACTCGTGCGTCGCGGTGAGCTCCGGAGGGGGGGTCAGGGCCCCGAGCTCCGAGACGAGACGGCCGGCCACCGGCCGGACCGCCTCGGCCGACCCGTCCACGTCGCGGGGCGTCCTCGGCGTCCCGAGCTCGCTCTCGAGCTCGTCGGCGGTCTCCAGGAGCGGCGCCGCTTCCTGGAGGTAGGTCGACACCCCCTCCATGTCCGCGATCAGCTCGAGGCCACCGATCGCGAAATCGAGCATGCGCGCGCGGACCCGATGGGCGAGCGGCAGCGGGTCGCGGTTGCGCACGACCGGGATCGTCACCGGGTCCCGGGCTTCGATCCGCCCCTGGAGGTCGGCGAGGGCCGGACGAGCTCGGGCGGACGTCGTCACCGACGCCGAGACCTGCGTCTCCAGGGTCTCAGCCGTGGGTTGCGTGGGGAAGGCGTGGACGGCCGCGTTGTAGGCGTCGGCGGTGGAGGCGAACGTCTCCGAGGGGCCTCGCAGGAGCTGCGCCGCGGCGCGTTCGGGGTACCAGCGGAACGCCCCCCAGGCCGCCCCGGCCAGCAGCGCGAGGATCAGCAGGGCGACCAGGAGCTTCCGCCCTCGCTTCGGACGCGCGCGCCGGCGTGCCGCCCGCTGCGGGTGGCCTCTCGGGCAGACCCCGTTGCGCAGCGGCCGCCCGCATCGCGTGCACGTCGCCTGGGACACTCCGGCGGAGGATAGCCGACGGCCGTCCGCACCCACCGGATACCCTGACGGCGTGGACCTTCCGATCCGGCGGCTCGACCCCCACGCCGCGGCGCCCGGCTACGCCCATCCGGGCGATGCCGGCCTCGACCTCGCCGCGAACGTCGAGATCGAGGTCCCGCCGGGGGGACGGGCCCTCGTGGGGACGGGCCTGGCGGTCGCGATCCCCGAGGGCCATGCGGGGCTGGTCCTGCCGAGGTCCGGCCTCGCCTCCCGGGAGGGGCTGACGCTCGCGAACGCCCCCGGCTTGATCGACGCCGGCTACCGGGGCGAGATCGTGCTGGCCGTCGTGAACCTCGACCGGAAGCACGCGGTCCGGATCGCGCGCGGTCAGCGCATCGCTCAGCTCGTGCTCGTGCCGTTCGCGGCGGCGCGGGTCGTCGAGGTCGAGGAGCTCCCGCCGAGCGAGCGGGGCACCGGCGGCTTCGGCTCGACCGGCTAGCCCTGGAGCCGGTCCCAGGCGGACTGGTAAACTAGCGGCTCACGCGGACGTGGCTCAGTTGGTAGAGCACCACCTTGCCAAGGTGGGGGTCGCGGGTTCGAATCCCGTCGTCCGCTCCACGAACCAGCAGGTCAGCGGTTTTTTCCCGAGCGGGTACGCCCGGGGTCCCTTCCCTCTCCGCGGAGCCACGTGTCGGATCGTGGCATTGCCAGCGGCAGGCCAACCGGTGAACGTGCGATGCACGCGACCGTGGTGGACGCGGACGCCTGTGAGCATGCAACGGCAGGGATCCGGGTCCGCCGTGTCGAATAAGAGCCGGGACGCGTCCGTGTGGCGCGGATCTGCCCATCCGACACGTCCGTCCGGGTGTGTCCCACCGAGCGAGGTCGAGAACATGACCGCCACACCAGCCACCACACGCACCGCCATCATGCTCTTGCTCGCTCTCACGGGGGGCTTGCTCGGCGCCGCACCCGCGTCCGCCAACACGTTGATCAACGTCGACACGCTGGCGTCGGGGAGCGCCGACGGCTGCACCCTCCACGAAGCGATCACCACGGCGAATACGAATGCGAACTTCGGGGGATGCGTGCGGAGTGGATCGGGGACCGATGAGATCACCTTCTCGGTGAACGGCCAGATCGAACTCGACACCTTCCTCCCCCAGATCACGCAGGGTGTGATCATCCGCGGACCGGGCGCCGACTCGTTGGAGGTTCGCCGCGCGGCCGTCATGGAATTCGGCATCTTCGACATCGGTCTCAGCGCCACGTCGCAGATCAGTGGCCTCACGATCTCCAACGGCCGGTCCGCGGCCTCCGGCGGGGGCATCCGCAGCTCCAGCTCCCTGACGCTGGTCGACGTGCGCGTCCTCGACAACGTCGTCCGGCGCGTCGAGAACCACACCGGTAGCAGCGGCGTGGGGTTCTCTGCCGATGGCGGTGGGGTTTGGGTCGCCGGAGCGCTCACGATCTACGAGAGCACGATCATGCGCAACCGGGCCGAGGCTGTGCAGAACGGGACGAGCAACAACAGCGGGATGGCGCGAGGGGGCTGCGTCTACGCGGGCCAGTCGATCACCCTGCGTGACAGCACCGTCAGCGGCAACGTGGCCTCCGCCGAGGCGCCCACGACCGACACGTACAACGGGAGCGCGACCGCGGAGGGCGGTGGCGTATTCACTCGGGGCGGCCTCATCGAGACGTCAACCATCGACGGGAACCTGGCCAGGGCGACCCAGCTCGGCGCCGGGGGGTTCTCGGTGGCTCACGGCGGCGGGATCCGCAGCGGTTTCGCGGACACCAACGTGGAGCTCGCTACGATCAGTGGGAACGAGGTACGGGCCGTGAGCGGGGGTTCCACCCCCAACGAGGCCGGAGGCGGCCTGTTCGCGGGATACTCCTTCATTGCGCCGCAGTTGCTCTCGCTGGTGAGCAGCACGGTCGCCTTCAATACGGCTGCCGATGGAGCCAACCTCATGACCCACGAAACCGACAGCGTGAAGAACACGATCCTCTCGGATCCGCGCGAGGGGCCCAGTTGCTCCGGCACGATCGAGAACGACCTGGGCTTCAATCTCATGGCCGGAGGGACCTGCGGGAACGTTACCGCTATAACCGCCTCACCCCAGCTCCTGGCGCTCCAGGACAACGGGGGTCCCACGAAGACCCACAACCTGCGGGCGACCAGCCCGGCGATCGACAAGGGTGATGGAGGGAGCTTCGATCAACGCGGTGAACCGCGCCCGGTCGATCTGTTGTCGATCGCGAACGCCCTCACCGGGGATGGCTCAGACATCGGGGCGTTCGAGAAGCAGGACCTGCCGATCGACCCTCGCTGCGAAGACCCGGGTGTCATCTGCGGGACGCAGGATCCGGACGTGCTGATCGGTACATCCGGTCCGGACCTCATCCTCGGGTTCGGCGGGAAGGACACGATCCGAGGAGGCGCCGGCAACGACAGGCTGATCGGCGGCGCAGGGAACGACCGACTGTACGGGGGTTCAGGAAAGGATCGTCTCGAGGGCGGCTCCGGCAGGGATTACCTCCACGGTGGGCCCGGACGCGATCGCTGCAGCGGCGGACCAGGGAAGGACACCCTCAGGAGTTGCTGATCCTGTGAGGGGCAACCGCGCGGGGGTGGATCGCGGGTGCGTGACTCGGACGGCGCAACGTCAGGGTTCGATCCGGATGGAGGCGAGAACGGCTCGCAGCTCGGCCAGGTCCTGCGGTGGTGACCCGGCAGATCGCTTGGCCACGATCATCAGACGGGTGTCTTCGACGTCGAGGATCCAGAACTCCTCGGTGTACCCGGGACCGGTATAGCCGTGATACGGCCCCCAGGTGGGGGAGATCCAGCTCTTGAGGTTGCCCTCGATGCACGGGGTGAAGTCCAGATCGTCCCCGGAGCGCTCGACCGGCATGTCGGGGACCCTCCACTGCAGGTGCTTCCCGCGGTAGCCGTAGATGCTCACGTCTTTCGGGGGTGATACGACCTCGAACGGAGCCAGATGGGTGAGCGCCGTCGCGAGGTCGTCGACCGCCGGCCCGACGGGTGGATCGGCGGGGCGGTGGTCGCGGCAGCCGTGACTCACGAGGTTCCTGACGGTGGTGATCCCCACTCCGGCGTGTCCATCTCCAGCGGACTTCGATGCGCCGATCCACTTGTACCAGGCGAAAGGGACCTCGAAGACCACGCGGAGGCGCGTCGAGGCATCGCCGTCCGGGTCGATCGAGTAGGTCCCGCGTTCGAGGAGGGCGAAATCTTCGAACTCCGTGATCTCCCGGACGGCCGGGCTCGCACCGGGCCCAGCCCCCGCCATCGGCGGGCGGGCGGACGTCTCGGGGGCCCGTGCGCATCCCGTCAGCGCGAGCGCCAACCCCAAGGCCAGGACGCGGCTCGTCAGCGCTCGCGAAGATCGCTTCATCGAAGTATCAACGCTGGCACGGGCGGATCTGCCTACACCTGATCCCTCGATCCGAACGCAGTGAAGCCCCCTGGCGAGGAAGGCGCGTCGGGCCGGATCAGATCTGCGGCAGGAGTTCCGAGCCATGGCGTCGAACCCTTCCCGCCGATGCAGATCCCCGGTTCGTCAACGCGAAGGAGGCCGTCGGTGTCTCGAGTCCTCGTCCTGCTCCTGGCCGCAAGCGGCCTTGCTGCCGTCCCGGCCGCCGGAGCCGGCACGCCCGACGTCGTGGAGCCGCTGTCCACGACGCTGTCCCACGTCGCGGTCCCGGCTGGGTCCGACCCGTGCGCCGTGCGCCTCACGCTGCCCGGTGAGCGGCACCTGGACGCCGCCTGTGAGGGGGAGGGCGACGAGGAAGCTGCGACGAGCGACGCCGACGGCTCGGGGGCGCTCTCCCTCGAAGCTCGCAGCAGCCTCCAGACCCCGCGCTGGCAGGCGGCGCTCGCGCCCCTCGACGGATCCGGCTCGTTCGTGCGTGTGCATGGGTACGGGGACGTCGCCGCGCAGGACTCGAAGGGCCGGGAGCTGTGGAGCCGCGGCTCGTCGTCGTTCTTCCGCGACTGGGGCCTGGATCCCTTCATCGTCCCGTTCGTCCTCCTCGGCGTGTCGCCCCTCGACCCGCGGACCCTCGCCTCGGAGCGTCCCTACGCCGTCGGCGACCTGAACGGTGACGGGAAGGACGACGTCGCCGTCGCCCACTACGTCCGGCAGCGGGATGAGAGCAACCAGACGTGGGCCACCAGCACCCTCACCGTGCTCGACGGCCGGGACGGCTCGACGCTGTGGGCGAGGCGCTACCCGGGGCTGCTCACCCAGGTGGTCGCCTCCGCCGGCGGCCGCTTGGTGGTCGGCCAGGAGACCGGCAACGTGTCCACGCGCCCCACCGGGCTGGACGCGAACGGTGCGGATGGCACCACGTCGACCCTCCACGGCCTGCGCTTCGAGCCCCGCGGTGACGCGCTGGAAGCGCAGACGACATGGACGCGCTCGACCGGCCGCCAGTGGGTCCGCTGGCTCGCCGCCGAGCCGATCGGCGACGGCCTGGTGGCGGCTTCCTGGATGGACAAGCCGTTCGCCCAGGCCACGGGGACGCACGGCCACACGCTCCTGGTCGACGCCGCCACCGGCGAGCTGCGCTGGCAGCAGGCCAACACCGGGGGCTACCCGCGGGTCCTGCGACACGATGCCAGCCGCGATGCGGTGCTCATCGCCGAGCTCGGCCAGCCGTACCCGCCGTACCGCTACGACCTCGTCACCATCCCCCTCGACGGCGGAGCCTCGTCGCGAGTCACGAGGGCGGACTCGATCCTGCTCTCGCTCACGGTGGCGGACCTGAGCCGCGACGGCGCGGCGGAGTGGGTCGCCGGTGAGGCGATCGTCACCACCCGTCCGGGGACGGCACCGAGCATCACGGGGGGTCGGGTCGTCGCGCTCGAGGGGGGCGGCGGCGTCAGGTGGAGTCGCGAGACGCGCTGCCCGGAGGATGTCCCGCAGCTCTGCGGCCTCGCCACCCTGCCGCTGACCTACGGGCTGCACGTCGATCCGGGACGGTCGGTCGTGGTGGACGCATCCTTCAGCGGGGGCCGAAGCAGGCTCCGCGGGCTGAGCGCCGCTACCGGCACGGTCCTCTGGGACCGGACCAGCGACCCCGCCTACCCGTTGTACCTCGCCCCCGCCGCGGGTCACGGTCGGGCTGCGGTGCTCGCCGCCACCCCCGGACTGATCGCGAGGGCCTACGACGTGGCGACCGGAGCGACGCTGATGTCGGCCCCCGTCCCGTTCGAGTTGCACGCGGTCGAGGCTGCCGACATCACCGGTGATGGCCGCAAGGAGGTCCTCGCCGGCGGCGAGGGCGGGGTCGTCTTCGCCTTCGACGTCGGGGGGCCGGTTCCCCGCGTGCTGTGGGCTGCCGAGGCGGGCAGGATGGTCCACAAGATCGCCGTGACCGACCTCGGCGGCGACGGGAAGCGGGAGGTCGTGGTTGCGGCTGCCTCGGCGCTGGCGGTGTTCGATCTCAAGGGTGAGCCTGTCGCCTCGAGAACGGTCGAATACCCGCACCCCGGCGACTACGTCTGGACCTTCGCGCTCGGTGATGTCAGCGGCGACGACCGCACCGACGTCGTCGTTCCCGGGCGCGGCCTGGCCGCTTACGACGGGCGGACGGGGGCGCGTCTGTGGCAGTACGCCGGCACGAACCCGGATATCCCCGCCTACTTCTCCGAGGCGGTGATCACGCCCGATCGCCGGGTCGTCTCCCAGTGGCTGACCCGGTCCGGGGTCCCGTTCCTGAACGCGCGGAGCCATCAGGTCGTCGCGGCCCTCGACGGGCGGACGGGTCAGATCGCCTGGACCCGTGTCGTCCCGAGCAAGTTCGGGATCGTCAACCTGTGGCGGAGCGTCGCGATCGATCCGGACCATTCCTGCGGCCCGGGGGCAACCGTCGCGGTGACGTGGGATGACAGTCCCGGCGTGGTCGGATGGGTATCCCGAACCGACTTCTACGACTCGCAGACCGGGACGCTGTGCTTCACCTCCGGCCCCCACGCGGAGCAGATCGTCCACATGGGGACCGAGCACTTCCCCGGGACCGGGATGCTCCAGTGGAACTGGTACCACGTGGCGCACCTGCGCCCCGGCGGGGTAACGGCTACCTACTACCACCCGGTGAACGCGGCGACCTCCGAGGTGGCGATGGCCGACTTCGGCAGCCTCGGGAAGAGGTTCCTGCGCGCCTGGACCCGAGTGCACGCTTACGGAGCCGAGACGCCGACGGGAGCCGCGGGCAACGACCCACCCGAGCATGCTCGTTGGGAGGCGTTCGACACGGGGCGGTTGCTGCCGGCCGACCTGGACGCCGACGGATCCGACGAGGTCGTGGCCGTGGGCTTCGATTGGCGCGGCTACGCGACCGTCGCGAGCTTCTCCTCCGTGGGTGTGTTCAGCTCGAGCTTCCTCCCGCGAGGGATCGCCGTCCTCGAGGCGGGTCCCGCCTCTTGAACCGAGAGGAGCCAAGATGCCTGCCCGAACCCTGCTGATCGCCCTCGGCTTGACCGCGTTCCTCGGGACCGGCGGGGCTCCGGGACCCAGCCTCCCGCTCTTGTCGCCCTACGGCGGTGAGCAGGTTCCGGTCAGCATCCGGGAAGCGATGGCGGCGACGCAGGAGACTGACGTCGCCCTGCCAGCTCGCGTGCAGGACTGGGAGCCCAGCTCATCCGAGATCCGCTCGTTCGCGACGACCGATCACAGCGATCCGCAGGCGGGGCCGCGTCAAGGCACGACGAGGTGGCGGACGGTCGGCAGCACGGGCAACGCGGCCGAGACGTGGTTCACGATCACGAAGGGTGGCCGGATCCTCGACCTCGGCGGGCGCTACGTGAACTACTCCGACGACCAGGGCCTGACCTGGAAGTCCGTCCGCCCTCAGGAGGAGCTCGTCAACGCCGAGGGATCCGTCATCCAGGCCCCGAACGGGGACATCGTGGCGATCACCTGGGATCCCTACTCCGGGGACCGAGTCCTCTCGTACAAGTACAACGCTGCGGAGGACGCCTGGAAGTACATGTACCAGGCGGTCCACACGCCGTTCTGGGACCGTCCCAGCATCGAGGTGGTCCCGGGCGACTTCACCGACCGCCTTGGCAACAAGGTCCCGTACATCACCTTCACCAACGGCTTCCCCCACGACCCGTGGCAGTTCAGCTACGACGGGCTGAACTACACGGAGATCTCGAGCCCCTCCCGCGACCGAGGCCCGGCCATCAGCTCGTGGCTCGACGTCAAGCCGGACCCGATGTTCGACTACATCCAGCCCAACAACGCGCTCGATCAGGGCCTGATCCCGAAGTTCGCGCCCCTGGGCGACGGCCGTGCCTGGTACCAGAACCTCCTGTTCACGGCGGACGACATGAAGTGGCACCCCTGGACACTGCCCGGAGGAGGAACGATCCAGGGAGCGCTTCAGGTCGACTCCCGGGGGTGGCTCCATAACGTGCTCCGTGTCGGGAGCGGCTTCCGGTACCGGATCTCGCCGGACGGGGGACGGACGTGGAACTCGATCGACGTCGCAGGCGGCAGCGCCGGCGATTTCCGGGCGAACGGCGCCGCCGGCGTCGCCGCGGTCTGGGCGATCAACGGCCGGCAGGACCTCGCGTACAAGATCGACATCACCACGCCCCAGCCGAAGCTCCTCCGCCGCTACGTGGTCGGCCTCGGCGACGACGTCCGCACCGGCGGGATCGGGTTCTACGGACTGACCGGGGGGCACCGCTTCGACTTCTCGAGCATCGGCGTCTTCCCGGACGGGCGGATCGCGGTGGTCTTCATGGACTCGAAGACGAAGATGCCGTTCCCGACGCTCGGCAACGCGGCCACGTGCGCGGTCAAGGACGTCCCGCCGCAGCCAGTGGGTCAGTCGCCCTGCGAGGTCGTCGCCCCGCAGCTTGCGATCGAGGTCGACACCACGATCCCGAAGCTCCGCGAAGGCTTCGAGGGGGGCATCGGTGCCTGGCAGCAGGGTGCCGACGTGCCGCTCGATCCGAACACCGGCCAGCCGGTGGCGTGGAGCATCACCCCCTCGAGCGAGGAAGCGTCCGAAGGGACGGCCAGCGCCCGCTTCGACCTCGACGGGAGACAGGACGACGGCACGATCTGGCTGACGCGCCCGGTCTCCCTACCGCCGGGGAAGTCTCACGAGCTGACGCTGAGCGTGAAGGCCTGGAGTCCAGCTGCGAGCCCGGCGAACGAGATCTCCGACCTCGTGCTCTACCTCGGGAGCAAGCCCCCGGACGGCGAGGCATCGTTCGATCCCGCCAGCGGCCCCGACCGAGCGGCCCTGCGAGAGCCCCTGTACCAGCAGGCCGGCTGGCGCCGGTACGAGCTGAAGGCGACGATCGATCCCGGGCTCTCAGGCGTGGTCTACCTCGCGGCCGGGGTCAGCGCGACCTGGGAGACCGAGATAACGCACTACCTGGACGACGTCTCGCTCGAGGTGACGTCGCGCCCCTGACGCGACCCCGGTCGCCTGGAGCGAGGACGCGCCCGAGGAAGACCCGAGCGCGATCGACGGCAGTGCTGCGCGGCTATAATGCGCGAACTCCGATGGGGAGTAGCCCCACGCGGCGGCGTCGTCATCCCGGCCTCGGCCCGGCCCGCCACCCGCACGGGCGGGCGAGACCTTCGGTCGTCTTCGGCATGGGAGGTAGCTGTGTGGGTCTTGCTGGGTAGGGGATCGGTCCAACCATGATGGCTCTTGCGCCGCTGGCTGCGGTACCGACCCAGGGCAGGTTCGCCCAGATCGAGGTCCCGGCGTGGGG
>DATLGG010000079.1:0-8547 GCA_035540615.1 Actinomycetota bacterium
CGTCGCACGGAACCTCGCCGAGTGGTGCGCCGTCGACCTGCGTGGCGAGGGTCGCGAGCTGGAGCGGGTCGCCGAGAGCCCCGACGGGGGGGCGCGGCCGAAGACGGGAACCGAGGTCGTCGTGCCCTTGGTCGGACGCGAGGGTCCGCTCGGCGCCCTCACGTTCGGGTGGGACGCTCCGGACCGGACGGCCTCGCCCGAGGAGCTGGGCCTCGCCGAGGACCTCTGCCGGCGGGCCGCCCTGGCGGTGGAGAACGCCCGGCTGTACGCGGAACGCACGCACGTCGCGCGCATCCTCCAGCAGAGCCTCCTGCCCGACCGCCTCCCGGCGATCGAAGGGCTCGAGGTCGACGCCCGGCTCCACGCGGCCGGCCAGGCCGTCGGAGGCGACTTCTACGACCTCTTCGAGATCGGCGACGGTCGCTGGGGGTTCGTGCTGGGGGACGTGTGCGGGAAGGGCGTGGACGCGGCCCGCCTGACCGCGCTCACCCGCTACACCGTCCGGGCCGCGAGCATGCGGATCGCCTCCCCCGACGGCGTCCTCGAGGTCCTGAACGACGTCCTGCTCCGCGACCGCGCCGGCGACGTGAACCTCTGCACGGTGGCGTTCGCCGTGATCACCGTCGAGGAGGGGCGGGTGACGCTGGAGCTCACGAACGGCGGGCACCCGCTCCCGCTGCGGATCGCCGGCGGTCGCGTCGACTCGGCGGGCGGCCCGGGCACGATACTCGGCGCCTTCCGGGAGCCGGACCTGACCACCCTCAGGCTCACCCTCGGCCGGGGCGACACGCTCGTCTTCTACACCGACGGCGTGATCGAGGCCAAGGATCCCGCGCGGGAAGTCTTCGGCGAGCCCCGGCTCCGCGACCTTCTGGCCGAGCTTCGGGACGCCCCGCCCGACGAGGTGACCGCGGCGATCGTCGAGGCCGCGCTGCGCTTCCAGGCGGGCAAGGTCCGCGACGACATCGCCGTCGTCGCCTTCCGCGTCCCCTCGGCCTGAGCGCGCTACACCCCGAGGTCGTAGACCTGGCCGGGGTCGTGATCGAGGCCGTTCGCGACCTGCCAGAGGGCGGCGAGGGCCTTCGTCGCGTTCGCGCGCTGGTACGGCTGGAGGTCGGCGGCGTGGTCGCGAAGGACACCGGCCAGCCGGTCGTAGACGTCCAGCAGCTCCTGCTCGGCGGGGCTCCGATCCATCACGTCTGCCTCCTCTCCCCCTCCGTCCCGATCACGATCCGCTCGTCGAGGACCCGCTTCGCCTTGAGCTCGAACCGCGGCAGCGTCCCGACATCGACCTTCTTCACGCCGAACCGCAGGCCCTCGTGCGACTCGGCCAGCTCGCGCTGCAGCGCCCCGAGGACCTCGTTCGCATCGACGCTCTCGTCGGGGATCTCGGCCAGCACCTCGATCTCGTCGCGGATCCCCTCGGCGGTGTACAGGTGGATCTGGAACTCGTCGATCTCGGGGTGCTCGCGGATGATCGCCTCGACCGCGCGCGGGTAGACGTTGGTCCCGCGCACGAGCTTCATGTCGTCCACGCGGCCGCGGATCCCGCCCTCGTAGAGGTCGAAGGTCCGCCCGCAGGTGCACCGGTCGTGCGGCACCTTCACGACGAAGTCGCGCGTGCGGTAGCGCAGCACCGGGATGAACCCGCGCCCGAACGAGGTCACCACCCGCTCCCCCATCTCGCCGTAGGGCACCGGCTCGTCGGTCTCGGGGTCGATGACCTCCTCGATGTAGTGGTCCTCGATGACGTGCGTGCCGCCGGGCTGCTCCTCGCACTCGAACATCATGATCGTGCCGAGCTCGGTCATCCCGGCCGTGTCGCCGGCCTTCGCGCCCCAGAGCTCCTCGATCAGCTTCTTCGTCGCCGGGATCGAGCCGGCGGGCTCGCCGGAGAGGATCAGCCGCTGCACGGGTCCGTTCGCGAGGTCGATCCCGAGCTGCTTCGCCTCCTGCGCCATCCGCAGCGCGTACGTCGGCGTCGATGCCACGACGGTCGCGCCCATCTCCACGATCTGCTTCACGCGCGCGTCCGTCGTCATCGCGCCGCCGGGGAGGGTGAGCGCGCCGATCTTCTCGCACGCGTAGTGGAGGCCCCAGAAGCCGATGAAGGTCGAGTAGCCGAACGCGACGAAGACGACGTCCGACGGACGGATGCCGAAGCCCCACAGGCCGTAGCACCACATCTCGGCGATCCACTCCCAGTCCTTCTTCGAGTCGAGGACGCGGATCGGCGTGCGCCCGGTCGTCCCGGAGGTCATGTGGTAGCGAACCGCGGTCTCCTCGGGTGCCGCGAGGAACGGACCGTACGGGGGAGCCTCGAGCTGGCCCTGCATCCAGTCGTCGCGCGTGAGGAACGGGATCCGCCGGAGGTCGTCGAGCGAGGAGATGTCGTCGGCGGTCACACCGGCGTCGCGGAGGCGCTTCGCGTGCCAGGGGACGTTCGCGTCGGCCCACGCCACGACGTTGCGGAGCTTGCGCACCTGGAGGGCCTCGAGCTCCTCGCGCGGCATCGTCTCGTGCCGCGGGTTCCAGTACGGCGACTCGGCCACCTCGACCTCCCTCACCCGGGTACGGGCGAATCCTACCGCTCGCGCTCGCCCGACGGCACCTTCGGACCGTCGGAGGCTCGCTTCATCCGGACCGGATCATCGGCGGAGCCGATCTGCTGACTCCCCCGGCTTGGACCGCTAGAGTTCGGCCGTGAGCTTCTCGCTGTCCGCGGAGCAACGGGAGGTGCTCGAGGAGGCCCTGCGGCTGGGGCGAGAACTCGCCCCCAGGCCGGCCGCAGAGCCGGGCCGCCTGAACCGCCCGCTCATCCGAGCCCTCGGGGAGCAGGGGCTCCTGTCGCGGGTCTTCCCCGAAGACGGCGAGGTCGCGGCCATCGATCTCTGTCTCCTGCGCGAGGGGCTGGCACAGGGCTCCACCGAAGCCGAGACGGCGCTCGCGCTCCAGGGGCTCGGCGCCTATCCGATCCTTCAGTCGGGCTCGGGTGCGACGAGGGACCGCTGGATCCCTGCCGTGCGCAAGGGCGAGGCGGTCGCCGCGTTCGCGCTGACCGAGCCGGAGCACGGCTCCGATGCCGCCGCGCTCGAGCTCGCCGCGGCGCCCGACGGCGACGGTTGGCGCCTCAGCGGCGAGAAGCGCTGGATCTCCAACGCCCCGGATGCCGACGTCTACACCGTGTTCGCGCGCACCACGCCGGACGCCGGCGCGAAGGGCGTGACGGCCTTCGCCGTCTCCGGGGACGCCGAGGGTCTGTCAGGCGAGTCCCTCGACCTGCTGGCTCCACACGCGATCGGCGCGCTGCGCTTCGACGGGGTGCGCGTCGGGCCCGAGGACGTCCTCGGTGAGGTGGACGGCGGGTTCCGCGTCGCGATGCGGACGCTCGACCTCTTCCGCCCGAGCGTGGGTGCCTTCGCGGTGGGGATGGCGCAGGCGGCGCTCGACCTCGCGGTGGCGCACGCCGGTGAGCGGCGATCGATGGGCAAGCTCCTGCGCGAGCACCAGGCGGTCTCGCAGAAGCTCGGGGAGATGGCGGCCCGGCTGGAGGCGGCACGGATGCTGGTCTACGCGGCGGCGTCCGCCTACGATCGCGGCGAGCGCGTCACGAAGATCGCGGCGATGGCGAAGCTGGTCGCGACGGAGACGGCGCAGTGGGTGGTCGATGAGGCCGTGCAGATCCACGGAGCGGTGGCGCTCGAACGGGGTCACCCCCTCGAGCACCTGTACCGCGACGTCCGCGCGCCGCGGATCTACGAAGGGACGAGCGAGATCCAACGGGAGATCATCGCTCGGGAGCTCTATCGGAGGGAGGAGTAGATGGACCTGTACATGATCGTGCTCCGGATCGTTCACATCCTGGCCGGCGTCTTCTGGGTCGGCTCGGCGGCGATGTTCTTCATGTACGTGCAGCCGACCGCGAAGGCGCTCGGTCCCGCTGGCGCGCCATTCATGACGCACCTCGTCCAGCAGAAGCGCGTCCCGGTCGTCCTGCTGTGGTGCGCCGGAACGACGATCACGGCGGGACTGCTCCTCTACTGGCGCACCTCGGGCGGCTTCGACACCGACTGGATCACGAGCGAGACGGGGATGGCGTTCACGATCGGCGGCCTCGCGGCGATCGTCGCGTTCATGCTCGGCCTCTTCATCGCGAAGCCCGCCGCCGATCGCATGGGAGCGGTGGCTGCCCAAGCGGCCGCGGCCGGCGGCCCGCCCTCGCAGGAGCAGGCGGCGCAGATCGCCGCGTCCCAGGCGACGCTGCGGAAGATCGGCATCACGAACCTGACGCTCCTGACCCTCGCGGTGATCCTGATGGCGGTCGCGCGCTACCTGTAGTCGCTCAAGCGGGCACGACGGCGACGCAGACGAGCTCGACCTTCGCGCCGGGCTCGAACAGGGCGCTGACCTCGAACAGCGACACCGCCGGGTAGTGCCGGCCGAAGTGACGCTGCCAGACCTCGCCGATGGCCGGCAGCGAGGTCCGGTACTCCATGAGCGAGGTCACGAAGATCTGGATCGAGACGAGGTGCTCCGCCCGAGCCCCCGCCGCGAGCAGCGCTTCGATGACGTTGGAGCACGCCTGGTCGAGCTGCTCGACCACGGTCGATCCGGCGAGCCGCCCGTCCTGGGCCGCGCCGATCTGGCCGCCCAGGTAGATCGTCCGCCCAGGGGTCGGGACGACGGCGTGGGAGAACCCGCTGGGCCGAGGCAACGTCGACGGGTTCAGCATGCGGTGCGGAGAGCTCGCCTTCATCGTCCCCTCCAGGTCGGTCGGCGGCCTTCGGTGAAGGCCCGGTAGAACTCGCGGTGGTCCTCGCTCGACATCAAGAGCGCCTGCGTCATCGCCTCCAGCTCGAGCGCCCCCGCGAGCGGCATGTCCTGCTCGCGGGCGAGGAGGAGCTTCGTGGCGGCGTGGGCGAGAGCAGGTCCCTCGGCCAGCCGCCGCGCCAGCGACGTCGCGCGCTCCACCAGCTCGGCGTCCTCGACCACCTCACGCGCGAGCCCGATCTCGACCGCGCGCTCCGCGGGGACGTCCTCGCCGAGCAGCAGGAGCTCGGTGGCGCGACCGAGCCCGATGACCCGCGGGAGCAGGTACGCCGAGCCCATGTCGGCGCCGGCCAGTCCGACGCGTGTGAAGAGGAAGGCGAACGACGCGCTTCGGGCGAGGATCCTGACGTCGGCGGCGAGCGCGATCACGGATCCAGCCCCCGCGGCGACGCCGTTCACGGCCGCCACGATCGGCTGCGGCAGCTCGCGCATGTGCTGGACGACCGCCCCGGTCATCCGGGTGAACTCCAGCAGCTCCTTCGCGCCGGCCCCCTGGAGCGCGCCGATGATGTCGTCGCGATCCCCACCCGCGCAGAACCCACGCCCCTCCCCGGTCAGGACGACGACGCGGACGTCGTCTCGATGCGGCAGCTCGGCGAGGAGGTCGCGGAAGTCGGCGTAGGAATCGAAGGTCAGCGCGTTCAGCCGTTCGGGTCGATCGAACGTGATCGTCCCGATGCCGTCGGCGACCTCGAACCGGAGGTGCTTCCAGTCGTCGGTGAACGGTGCCGACGCGCGGTGCGGGCTCACTACTCGAACGCGTCGAGCCCGGTGAGGGCCTTGCCGAGGATCAGCGTGTGGACCTCGTTCGTCCCCTCGTACGTGACGACCGACTCGAGGTTGTTCATGTGGCGGATCACCGGGTACTCGAGGGTCACGCCGTTCGCTCCGAGGATCCCGCGCGCCTCGCGGCAGATCGCGAGGGCCTCGCGGACGTTGTTGAGCTTGCCGAAGCTGACGTGCTCCGGGGCCGTCCGGCCCTCGTCCTTCATGCGACCGAGGTGAAGCGCGAGCAGGAGGCCCTTGTGGAGCTCGACCGCCATGTCGACGAGCCGCCGCTGCGTGAGCTGGAAGGCGCCGATCGGCTTGTCGAACTGGATCCGCGTCTTCGCGTAGTCGACGGCGGTCTCGACGCACGCGCGCGCGGCGCCCATGGAGCCCCAGACGATCCCGTAGCGGGCCTCGTTCAGGCATGACAGCGGCCCCTTCATCCCGCGCACCCCGGGGAGCACCGCGTCGCCCGGCAGCCGGACGTCGTCGAAGATCAGCTCGGAGGTCACGGAGGCGCGCAGCGACAGCTTCCGCTCGATGTCCTTCGTGGTGAAGCCGTCGACGCCGCGCGGCACCAGGAAGCCGCGGATGCCGTCGTCGGTCTGGGCCCAGACGACGGCGATGTCGGCGACGCCGCCGTTCGTGATCCACATCTTCGTTCCGGAGAGGATCCAGTCATCCCCGTCGCGTCGGGCGAACGTCCGCATGCCGGCGGGGTTCGATCCGTAATCCGGCTCGGTCAGCCCGAAGCACCCGATCGCCTCGCCGGCGGCCATCCGCGGCAGCCACTCCTGCTTCTGCTCCTCTGAGCCGTAGGCCCAGATCGGGAACATCGCGAGCGATCCCTGGACCGAGACGAGCGAGCGGATGCCGCTGTCCCCGGCCTCGAGCTCGAGGCACGCGAGCCCGTACATGACGGCGGACGCACCGGCGGTGCCGTAGCCCTCGAGGTGCATCCCGAGCAGGCCCATCGAGCCGAGCTCCTTCGCGAGCTGCTGCGACGGGATCTCTCCGCGCTCGAACCACTCGGCGATCTCCGGCAGGACCCGGCTGCCCACCCACTCGCGGACCGTGTTGCGGACGGCCTTCTCCTCGTCCGACAGCAGATGGTCGAGCGCGAGGAGGTCCCGGGGGTCCACCTGGGGTCGGCTGGAGACCTGCGTCATGCTGTCCAGCGTAGCGGATTCGGAAGGCGAACCTCCTGTGCAGCTGCACAAAGGGATCGAGGTGTGCCGTCACGAATCCACCGCGCGACGACCGACCCTGGAGGAGCCGGTGATGAAGCGCACGATCCCGATCCTGCTGGCCGCCTTCGTGACGCTCGCCGTTCTCCCCGGACCTGCCGCGGGCAGTGCCACGATCACCTTCTCGGGGAGCAGGCAGGTCCGCGGCGATCTCGGTGACATGGGTGCGGACCCGCTCGACGGAGCTCGCACGGCACTTGACGCGTTCGCCGACGAGCTCGGCGTGGAGCCCTCGCGCTTCAGCCTCGACGAGGTACGCCGGTCGATCGTTGGGATCCATGTGCGCGGCGTCGAGCGCCGGGGCGGGGTCCCCGTCGAGAACACCGCGGTCGCGGTCCACGCCGTCGACGGCCGGATCGTGCAGATCGACGCCCATGGCTCGGATCTGCGCGGGTCCGCCGCCGGTGTCGCCATCTCTCGGCATGCCGCCGTCACGGCCGCGCTTGCGCACGCCGGTGTCGCGCGGACGCTGCTCCCCCCGCGCACGCAGCGTCTGCTGGTTGCCTCCGAAGGGCGGCTCGTCGACGTCTGGCGGGTGCCGGTGCTCTCCCTCGAGCCCGCGGTCGCGCTGACGGTCGACGTGGACGCGGCGAGCGGCAGGATCGTGCGCGCGGTGGATGATCGCCTCCACGCGGAAGGGCAAGCGACCGTCTTCGACCCGAGCCCCACCGTGACCCTGCGGGACACGACGCTCCGCCAGCCGGGGGTGGACCGGCTCGGCGTCGATACCGACCTTCCCGACGAGCGCCTCAACCGCGCGCTCCGGCTCCTGCCGGTCCGCGACGTCGCCTCGGCGACGCAGGATCTCCTCGCCGGGCGGCTCCACGGGCCGTACGTGGACGTGTACGGGGCCCCCGGCCTCGATCCGTTCGGTGGGTGGTTCTACCAGCGACACGACCCGAGGTTCGAGACGCTGATGGCCTACACGCACATCGACCGGATCCAGCGGTACTTCCAGTCGCTCGGCTTCGTCGGCTCCGCCGCGATCAACGCGGAGCCGCAGTGGGTCATCACGCATCGGGTCGAGGGATACGACAACAGCTTCTTCCAGCCGGCGAACGACCTGATCCTCTTCGGCGCCGGCGGCGTGGACGACGCGGAGGACGCCGAGGTGGTGCTCCACGAGCTCGGTCATGCCATCCACTACGACCAGGTTCCGAACTGGGGCGGGCACCATCAGGCCGGTGCGATGGGCGAGGGGTTCGGCGACTTCCTCGCCGCCGCGTACTACGCGGGATCGATCAGCGGCGGATTCGGGGACACGTGCGTGGCCGACTGGGATGCGACCTCGTACTCCCCGGCCAACCCGCCGTGCCTGCGAAGGGTCGATACCGCGAAGAGGTTCCCGCAGAACATGACGAACAACTCCGTGCACGCCGACGGCGAGATCTGGTCGGGGTTCTTCTGGGACCTGCGCCAGCTCCTGAAGTGCCCCGCCGAGCCGCCCGAGGACGACCCCGAGTGGGAGACCGATCCGGAGTGCAAGCCGCCGCGGAACGACTCGCAGATCCAGAGCGACCGGGTCCTGAAGCTGCTCCTGACCTCGCACGAGTTCCTCACGAACGGCGCGACCTTCGGGCGAGCCGTCGCAGCGCTCCGGACCGCAGCCGACGCGATCGGACGCCCGGAGTGGAAGGCGCTCGTGGATCAGGCCGCGAAGGGCCGAGGGCTGCCGCTCAACCCGTAGCGCTCGAACCACAGC
>DATLGG010000080.1:0-7049 GCA_035540615.1 Actinomycetota bacterium
GGGCGATGGTGAGCATGCGGCGCTCAGGATACCAGGGGCGATACCGCTGGGTTCCGCAGGAGGATCAGCCCGCGAGGCGGGCGAACCACTCCTCGTCGCGCTCCAGCATGAAGTGGAAGTCGATGAGGTCGTCGGCCGTCAGCGGCGGAAGGTCCGCGGGAACCTCCTCGGTCGGCACGTCGACCTGCTCGCCGCGGGTCACATCGACGCCGGCGGACAGGAGGAGCATGACCACCTTGCGATCGGCCGGCTTCTCGACCGTGTCACGGCAGACCGGGCAGGTGAACGAGTACGTGCCCTCGCCGTCGTCGTCCCGGACGCTCAGCAGGATCGCCTGCGCGTCCATCTCAACCTCACCGCAGCTGGGGCACGTGGCCCGGATCGTGGTCATCTCGTTCATGTCTATCGGCTCCCTCTCGGCTCCCTTGAGGAACGCGATCCGTCAGCCCAGAAACTCCCACGATGTCCACTTCCGTGTATATGGCCCGCTCTGATCATCTTCGGCATGGCTCGTTCGGGTCATTCCCGAAGTGGTCCTCGAGGAAACGCCCGAACCGGTCCTACCGGTAGAGGGCCAGCGTCGCCTGCGCGACGTCGCGCGCGAGCTGACCGAGCTCCGGCGGCTCGGCGACCTCGACGTCGCCACCGAGCCGCAGGACGAGCTTCGCCACCCATCCCAGGTCCTTCGTCGGAAGGGAGATCTCGAGGCGGCCGTCGACCTCCCGCTCGTCGTCCGTGGCGTAGTACTCGGCGACCCACCGCGCGCGAGGCCCGAGCCGCAGACGCACCATCCGATCCTGCTGCGACGGCGAGTACAGCGGCCTGCCCTGTCCGAGGAGCCCCCGCGGCTCGAACCGCTCCCCCGTCGGGCGTGCTTCCCGGATCCGGTCGACGCGGAACAGACGCTCGCCGTCGACCATGTGGCACCAGGCCACCACGTACCAGCGGCCGAGCGCCGGGAAGACCTCCTCGGGGTCGATCCGCCTGGTCGTCAGCTCGTCGCGACCGATCGAGTAGTGATCGATCTCGATGCGCTCCCGCGCGGCCACGGCGGCGCGGATCGCCGGCAGGGGGCCGGCGCCGTCCGCGTCCTCGCCCTCGACCTCCGCGGTCAGCTCGCCCAGGGTCTCCGGGCCGAGCGCGTCCCGCAGCTTCTCGAGGGCCGAACGCAGCGCCTGCGCCTCCTCCAGGCCCGGCGCCCCGCTCAGCTCGGCGCCCCGCAGGTAGAGCGAGAGCGCCTCCGCCCGCGTCAGCCGAAGCGGCCGGGAGAAGTAGTCGGCCATCCTGATCCAGACGCGGCCCTCCTCGATCTCGACCTCGATCAGGTCTCCCGGACTGTACGGGGGGAGTCCGGTGAACAGGAGCAGGTTGAGATCCGAGGTCAGCGCCTCCCTGGTCGTTCCGAAGAGCTCCGCGAGCTCGGCGACCGATGTTCCGGGGTTGCGAACGACGTAGGGAACCAGCGCGAGCAGCCGGCGCAGGCGCTCGGCCGTCCTACCCGGCGGCACCGAACGCCTCCAGCCGCTCGACGACCGCACGCCGCAGCTCGGCGGGCGCGACCACCACCGCGTCCGGGCCGAACGAGAGGACCCACGACACGAACTCCTCGCCGGGCGCCGCCGGGACGTCGGCCTCGGTCCACCCGTCCGGCCGGGTCGAGGCGACCTGCGCGCCCGGGATCGCGGGCACGGCCCACCAGGCGACCTTCGGACTGAACGCGACGCGGGCCGTCCCCTCCGGCTCGCCGACGCCCCACGGCCCCGCCACGATGTGCTCGGCGGCGCGGAACCCTTCGGGGGGAGCCTCTCCCGCTCCGGTGTCCCGCAGGCTCGACCGGATCCGCGACAGGCGGAACGCCCGTGGTTCGTCCTGGGCGACGTCCCGCCCGACGAGGTACCAGCTTCCCCGCCGGAAGACGAGCCCCCAGGCGTCGACCGAACGCTCCCGCTCCTCGCCGCGCGCCGAACGGTAGGTGAAGGCGACCCGTCGACGCCGCGATGCCGCCTCGGCCGCGGCCGGCAGGTGCGGCGCCGACGCATCCGGCCCGGCGGTCCCCGGAGCCTCGGCCGCGCCGAGCAGCCCGGACCCCGAGCCGACGAGGAGCTTCACGAGCGCCTGACCGGCGTCATCCCCGCGGCGGGATCCACGCGCCGCGACGAAGAGCGCCGCGGCCTCCTCGGGGGACAGCTCGATCTGCGGGAGGTAGTAGCGCTCCTTCGGGATGCGGTAGCCCTCGGCCGACTCCCACACGTCGACCGGAGCGACCTCGAGCGGGATGCCGATGTCGCGCAGCTGATCCTTGTCGCGCTCGAACTGCCGCTTCGCGCTGGCGACATCCTCCTGATCGTAGGCCGCCAGACCGTCGCGGATCTCCTCGAAGGTGAGCGGGCGCCGTGTCTCGAGCAGCAGGACGACCAGGTTCAGCAGGCGCTCGAGGGGCTGCATCACTGGGGATGATAGTCCGACTACGATGGGCCGGTGATCAGGCTCCGTCGCGCCACGGTCTCCGCGGTCAAGGGATCGCGGCCAGGACTGCTCGAGCTCGCGGTCGAGGTCGACGGCCGGACGGAACGTGCCCTCTGCTACCCGGCCCTGACCGGACCGGTCGTCGAAGGTGACGTGGTGCTCCTCAACACCACCGCCGTCGACCTCGGCCTCGGGACGGGCGGAACCCACTTCGTCGTCGCCGGGCCGAACGAGCGGGACGCGTCGCCCGGGCACGTGATGAAGCTGCGCTACACCCCCCTGCAGGCGGTCGTCCCGACGGTCGAGGAGCAGGCCAGCCCCCACCACGAGGCGATGGCTCGCGCAACGTCGCTCGACGGGCTGCCGGTCGCGTGGGTCCCCCTCCATTCGATGGTCGCCGCCGCCGCGGCGGGTGCCCGCACGGCCGGGGCGGCCCGCGTCGCGTACGTGATGACGGACGGCGCGGCGCTGCCCGCGTGGCTGTCGGACCAGGTCGCCGCCCTGCGCTCGACCGGGATCATCGAGGCCGTCGTCACCGTCGGTCAGGCGCTCGGAGGGGACCTGGAAGCGGTGAACGTCTTCTCGGGTCTCCTCGCCGCGCGGATGGTCGCCGGCGCGGATGCGGTGATCGTCGCCGACGGGCCGGGCAAGGTCGGCACGGCCACACCGTGGGGGGCGAGCGAGCTCGCATCGGCGATGGCGCTGAACGCCGCCGGGACCCTCGGTGGGCGGCCGATCGCGGCCCTGCGTCTGAACTTCTCGGACCTCTCGTACCGGCACCACGGCATCTCTCCTCATTCGCTCCGCGTCCTCGCCCAGGTCGCCCTCGTCCCGCTCCACGTGGCGATCCCGGTCCTTCCCGACGAACGGCGAGACCCGGTGTGGACGGCGCTGCGCGAGGCGCGGCTGGAGGAGCGGCACCAGCTCGTCGAGGTCGCCGGCCAGCCCGGGGTCGACCTCCTCCGGGACCGAGGGATCCCGATGCAGACGATGGGCCGGACGGAGGCGGAAGAGCCGGAGTTCTTCCTCGCGGCCGGTGCGGCCGGCGTCCTCGCCGGACGGATGGCGGCCGGCGCGGCCCGGTGGAGGCAGGAGCGCGCGTGAGGACCCTCGAGGTGGCGTTCGATGCGAGCGGGGCCGCCGAGGCCGGGTCGCGCGGACGCGTCGTGGCCGTGGTCGATGTGGTCGACGCGGCGACGAGCGCCGAGGCCGCCGTCGCGATGGGCGCGCTCGATGTCTTCGGGGCCGCTCCCGCAGGCGCCGCGCCCCCCGTCCCGGTCAACCCCGCCGCCGTCGCCACCCGAGCCGCGACCGTCGCCCTGCGTCGAGGCACCGACGTGGTGGTCGTCGCCGAGCCCCGCGTCGGGGCGGCCGACGAGCGCCTCGGCCGCGTCGCCCCGGTGACGGCCGGACTCGAGGCGGCGGGCGTCTCCTATGAGGTCGTCGCCAACCAGGGTGCGGAGGTGGCCGGACTCGCCGCGCTCACCGGACGGGTCGTGGTCGTGGTCTCCACCACCGGCGGGACGGCGTTCGACGCGGCGCTCGCCGCCGGGGCGCCCGGCGCCTGCTTCGTGACGACCGCTCGGGTAGCCGGGATGACCGGGTGGGAGGTCACGCGCATGGGGGCGCTTCGCGCGATCGACCTCGCGGACCGTCACGGCGGGGCGTTGAGCCTCGTCGCGGCGAGCGCGAACTCCACCGACGACTGCCTCGCGGCCTTCGAGGTCGCGCGCGCGGTGATCGACCAACGCTTCCTGCGTCCCGACTGAGCGCAGCTACATGTGCGCCATCAGCTGCTCGACCCGGTCGTCCTGCGAGCGGAACGGGTCCTTGCACAGGACCGTCCGCTGCGCCTGGTCGTTCAGCTTCAGGTGCACCCAGTCGACCGTGTAGTCGCGCCGCCGCTGCTTCGCCCGACGGATGAACTCTCCGCGGAGCCGCGCCCGGGTCGTCTGCGGAGGATCCTTCATCGCCCGCTGGACCTGCGTCTCCTCGACCACGCGCTCCATCTCGCCGCGCCGCTCGAGCAGGTAGTAGAGCCCCCGGTCCCGGTTCACGTCGTGGTAGGCGAGGTCCATGAGGGCCACGCGCGGATGCCCCAGCGGAAGTGCGTGCTTCTCGCGGTAGCGATCGATCAGGTTGAGCTTCGCGACCCAATCGACCTTGCGGACGAGAGGCTCGAGATCCTGGCTGCGGAGCGCCTCGAGGGCCGCCCCCCACTCGGCGAGCACCCGGAGGCCGAGCGGGTCGAGTCCCTTCGCGTCGGCGAAGCGCTTGGCGCGCTCGAAGTACTCCGTCTGGATGTCGAGAGCGGAGAGCTCCCGCCCGTTCGCGAGGCGGACCTTCTTGCGGCAGGTGATGTCGTGGCTGATCTCTCGGATCGCGCGGATCGGGTTCTCCAGGGTCAGGTCGCGCATCGAGTTGTGCTCCTCCACCATCCGCAGCACGAGGTCCGTCACGCCGACCTTCAGCAGCATCGTGAACTCGCTCATGTTCGAGTCGCCGACGATCACGTGCAGGCGCCGGTACCGCTCCGCGTCCGCGTGTGGCTCGTCGCGGGTGTTGATGATCGGCCGAGAGCGCGTCGTCGCGCTCGAGACGCCCTCCCAGATGTGCTCGGCGCGCTGCGAGAGGCAGTAGTGAGCCCCCCGAGGGCCGTGCAGGACCTTGCCGGCTCCCGCGTAGATCTGGCGCGTGACGAAGAACGGGATCAGGATCTCGGCCATCCGCGCGAACTCGCCCTGGCGCGCGACGAGGTAGTTCTCGTGACAGCCGTACGAGTTGCCGGCGGAGTCGGTGTTGTTCTTGAAGAGGAAGACGTCGCCGGAGATCCCCTCTTCGTGCAGGCGCATCTGCGCCGCGCCGAGGAGCCCTTCGAGGATCCGCTCCCCCGCCTTGTCGTGAGCGACGAGGTCCGTCACCGAGTCGCACTCCGGCGTGGCGTACTCCGGATGCGAGCCGACGTCGAGGTAGAGGCGCGCGCCGTTCTCGAGGAAGACGTTGGACGAGCGCCCCCAGTGCACGACCCGTCGGAAGAGGTACCGGGCGACCTCGTCCGGGGAGAGGCGCCGCTGCCCCCGGAACGTGCAGGTCACGCCGTACTCGTTCTCCAGGCCGAAGATCCGTCGTTCCACGGGGTCAGTGTAGGGACTACCGCGACAGCTCGCCCTCGAAACGGGCGGAGCAGATCCGGTAGGCGTGCTGGGCGTCCTCCAGCGGCAGGCCCACGTACCACATGCGGATCGAGCCGTCAGCGAGACGGACCACGCACGGCGAGTCGACCGCGAGGGCGTCGGGGCCCTCACCCTCCGGCGGGAGGACGCTCCCGCGCCGGTCCCAATCGATGCCGTTCTTCGACGTGGCGAGCGCGATGCCGGTCCGCTGGCCGTCGTCGAGCGCGTAGAACATGTGCAGCTCGAGCTCGTGGTCGATCACACAGGGATGAGCCGCCGCGACCTCTTCGCCCTCGGGGACGAGGACGGGTCCGACGCGGTCCCAGGAGGCGCCGTTGTCCGAGATCGCCGCCAGGATCGAGGACCGCCGCTCCCGGCCCGTTCCTTCGTACGCCGAGAAGAAGAGCCACCACCGGGTCCCGACCGTCAGCACGCTCGGGTGGGTGGCGCCCTGGTGGTCCTCCTCGCCTCGCTGGAGGAACGTTCCGAGCGGGGACCACGCGTGGCCGTCCATCGAGGAGGCCATGTGCAGGCGGGTGACCTCCCCGTCGGAGCCGGCGTAGGCCATCAGGTAGCCGCCGCGCGTGCGGATCACGCAGGGGTCCTGGACACCGAAGTCGTCGGTCTCACCGGCGAGGCCCGCGTCGACGACGACGCCGAGCCGCTCCCACGCCGAGCCGTCCCCGGCCGCCTCGAGGATCCGCCACGTGGTGCCGTCGTGGCCCGCGTACCACATGCGGAGACCGCCCTCGTCCTCGAGGACCCATGGACGCCAGGCGCGGACCGCGTCGGCGTCGTCCGGCCGGGCCGGCGGGAGACACGCGCCCTCCCGCACCCAGCGCACGGTCATCCCGCCGAGAGGATCCGCTCGATGTCCTCGACGCCCAGGCGCCGGAACTTGCGCCGGCCCCGGCGCGTGCGATCGAGGGCGGCGGCCTCGACACGGGCGGGCTCCAGGGTCCCGCCGTTCACGGTCGAGAGCGCCTGGACGCCCGTGCCGACCGCTTCCTCCAGCGTCATGCTCTCGCGGTAGGTGCCGCTCAGCGCGTTGCCGAGGATCTCCGACTCGCCCCCCATCGCGACGAAGCCCGACTGGTCGGTGACGCTGCCGTCGAACAGGATGTGGAAGAGCTCGTTCTCCTCCGCGCCCTCTCCGACCTGCGCGACGAGGATCTCGATCTCGTAGGGCTTCATCTCCCTGGTGAAGATGTCCGAGAGGACCTGCGAGTACGCGTTCGCCACCGCCTTCAC
Organism: Actinomycetota bacterium; assembly: GCA_035540615.1. GTDB lineage: Bacteria > Actinomycetota > UBA4738 > UBA4738 > CALAEC01 > DATLGG01. Next base: position 6,891 of record DATLGG010000080.1, read on the forward strand.
CGTCACGTCCTCGCGTCCGTAGGAATAACCGCGGACGTCGGCCATCCGGACACCGGCGATCCGCAGGTTCTCGAACTCGCTGTACTTCCCGACACCGGCGAAGGCGATCCGGTCGTAGACCTCGGAGATCTTGTGCAGATGGGTCGAGGGGTTGTCCGC
>DATLGG010000081.1:0-3788 GCA_035540615.1 Actinomycetota bacterium
GTTCCACACCCATCCGAGGTTGTCGTAGAGCCTGTCGGTGACGGGGTCGAAGGTCAGCGTGTAGCTGCCGCCCGCTTCGTCCAGGGGGGAGGTGGCAGGGGCATCTCCGTCTTCGCATGTCAGGACGGGCGAGGGCACCACCAGGGTTGTCGGGTCCTTGAGCTGCCCGGCGCCGGTCAGCGTCTTCGGGAGCTGCGTATAGACCTGGTTGGGCGGTTCCCCGTGGGGGCGCGGGCAGTCGAAAGAACCCTCGTCGTGCATCGTGACGCGGAAGCCGCCATCCTTTCCTGCGCGGATCGTCATGGTCTGAGAGGTCTCTTCGAAGCCGGCCTCGTCGACGGAGGCCCATGCTCCCAGGAAGGGTTCCCCGAGCTGATGGGCCGGCCGGGTTTCGAGGTCCGGGGAGAAGGCCCGGACGACCCCGCCGATGCCGACTGCCGCCACCACCACGGCCACCACCGCGGTCCCGATCCTTCGGTTGCGGTCCCGCCGGCGTCGGCGGTCGAGCACCCGGTCGAACGAATCGGCAGGAGGCTCGTAGCGCGAGGCTCGCCGCTCGAGGAGGTCGTGAAGCTCAGACATCTTGATCCTCCAGGGTCTCTCGGAGGGCCGCTTTGGCGCGGGACAGCCTTGCCCGGACCGAAACGGGCTTGATCCCCAGGGCCGTGGCGGCCTCCTGCGCGCCCATCCCCAGCCACTCGACCAGCACCACGGCCCCGCGCTGGCCGGTCGGAAGCGAGGCGAGCGCCCTGGCGACGCTGTCCCGGTTCTGGACCACCTCGGCGGGATCGGGGGACGCTGAGGGCTGGAGGATGTGCCGCGCCCGGCTGGCCAGCCATCGGACCCGGCTTCGGTGCAGGTTCATCGCGGTCCTGAACAGGTATCCCTGCGGGGAGTCCATCTGCCGGACCCGGTCCCACCGCTCGTACACCCGCACCATGGCCTCCTGGCTGAGCTCGTCGGCCTCGGCGGCGCTACCGGTCAGGAGGTAGAGGGCGCGAGCCAGTCGGACGTGCTCCGCCTCGAAGAAGTCCTCGAAGCGGGGGGTGGTCACCGGGGTGACCTCCTCTACCTCCTCTGCTGGTCCGGTCGCCGAGATCTCCATCATCTCGGAGCGTGAACGCAACAGGGGGTCGATCCGTTGCGCCCGAGGTGAGGGATCTTTTCGGTCAGCCTGAGCGCAAGACGTCGACGAAGGGCCGGAGGGGCCTGAAGAACAGCTCCTCGGACATCGCATGGACCTCGCGGTTGCTCAGAACGACGATGACCGCTCCGTCCTCCGGCAGGCACGCAGCCCACGACATGTAGCCGAACAGCTCTCCCTGGTGCCCCACGGCTGGGGCGTGCCCGTAGGCCGGATTGAACAGCCCGAGTCCGTACCCCCCATCCCCGACCGACGCGTCCGGATCGAACGCGGACATCTCGGTGAGGGAAGCCTGGGAGACGATCTCGCCGGCGCAGAACGCGCGCCACCACCGCGCGAGGGACGGCGCATCCGAGGCCATGACTCCCGAGCCGCTGAAGGCAGTGACGGCGGCGAGCGATGGGAGGTGGCCGCCCAGATCCTCGAGATCGGTGCTGGATGTGCCCCGCGGCAGCGCGATCGGCTCGGTCGGCTTCTCATCGGGTTGATAGATGAGCCGCTCCATCCCGTCGACGGCGAGGACGCCGCGTCGCAGCACTTCGGCCAGCGGGCGTCCCCGAAGGTGCTCGATCACTAGACCGAGCAGCAGATAGTTCGTTTCCGCGTATCGGAACGAGCCGATAGCCTCTCGCGTGCTCGGCACCCGCGGCAGCACGTCGGCCGGCTTCCACGCGCGCCGCGGGTCACCCTGTACGGGCCCGCGGAGCACGTCGTATCCGTCTGCTATGCCGCTGCGATGACCCAGCAGATCACGGATGGTCGCCCCGTTGGTGTCGAACCCGAGATCCCGAGGAAGATGATCGGCGACCGGATCTTCGAGACCCAGCTCGCCGGCCTCAGCCATCGACATCACCTGGGCCGCGACCACCGACTTCGTGATGCTCGCGATCGCGAACTGGTCGTCGACCTGCAGGTCTCGCGCACCGTCCGCCGTTCCGACGGTCCCGCTCCAGGTGCCCTCGGCGGTCATCACCGTGGCCGACATCCCGCCACCTTCACCGAAGCCGTCGCTTCGCACCAGGTCATCCAGAGCAGCCTGGTACTTGGCTGCCGGTCCGTCCGGCACCGGACCCTCGGTGAGGGCGGCGAAGGTCGCGATGGGGAAGGGGGCCGCCGGCGTGGGCGAGGTCGCCGACGGAGAGGGCGCCGTCGTGGATCCGGCGGAGGGCGATCCGTCGCTTCGACCTGGTCCTGAGGAACACCCGGTCAGGGCCACCGCCAGTACCAGGAGGGTGATCCGCCCAGACCGGACCATCACGGTCACACACCTTTGGCTCCGATCGACCTCGCGGGTATGCGTCGCCATCAGCTGGTGTGGAACCGGACGGAGTCGATGACTGGATCAGCTTCCTCGAGGGCTTCTTCGAAGCTCCCCTTGGGTGCCATGACGGTGATCGCCAGGGTCCGCATCGACATGCCCTTGGGCAGGTCGACGAGGAACAGGCGCAGGCGCTTCCCTGGTTCCAGAGCGTGGATCCAGCGCTGAGCGTCGGAGCGGTATGCCGTGCAGACGCGGCCGGTGGGGGACAACTCGACATCGATCGTTACGGCTTTGGCACCGCCGACGCGCGCGGCGACCGGCGAAGTGGATTCGAAGTTGCGGTCCGCGATGACCGCCTGCGCGAACGCAGCAGCATCGGCCGGCACCGCGCCTCGGCCACACTCCGACCAGAAGACGGCGGGATCGGTGAAGTCGAGGAGACCGCTCGGGTCGCGCTCATCTCCGATGACCATCGGGTTCTGGCTCGGCGACGAATAGGTGACCTCGCCGTCGAAGTGCGCGAAGGGCATGGGGACCGGCCGGCCGTTCTCCGTCGTCCTGGCTCCGAGCGCCAGCCCGCCGGTGGTCCCTGCCGACACGCCTGCGTCCCAGTGCGAGTGGATCTCCTGCTCCACCACGCTTCCATCCTCGGCGAAGAGGCGGATCCTGAACTCGATGTAGCCTCCGTAGGGCCAGGCCGGTCCCGCCACACGTTCGAACTCCGATCGCTCGTACGAGGAGCCCGAGCTCGTGGCGTAGAGCAGCGGGACCTCTGGTTCGATCCAATCGGCGTAGACGTCGACGTACCCCTCGGCCCCTCGTCCAGCGACCCGTGCCGCCAGGAACTCCTCCAAGCGCCTGGTTGCCTGCGCCTCGGCGACCGCCGGGTCGGCTTGCGTGAACGTCGTCGTCCGCCAGTTGCTCACGACCCAGATCCCACCCCGCCCCTTGCGACCCGGCTGCACGAGGTCGAGGCTCACCGACTCGTAGGTGAGCTCGTCGAGCGTCGGCGCGCAGCGTTCGCCGGGGTTCCGCGAATCAGGCTGTGGTGGGTAGAGCGGGTTCGTGCGGCCCGGCGCACAACGCAGGAACCGTTGGTCGGTGAGTGAGTGGTCAGCGCCACCGACGTGGAGGTTCTGCATGTATGCCTCCCAGCCCAACTCCTCACGGAGGAACCGGTCGACGAGTTCGACCTCACCGTTGTAGAGGCGGTTCCACGTGCCGTCGTGATCTTCGGCCGCGAGCTGGGCGTCGAGCTGCCACGTGTAGTCCGAGTCACCGGCGTCAGCGCGCTCCTGGGCCTGCTTGACCTCCTCGAGGTTCGCCTGCGGCCACATGCCGCCCGACAGTGTGTCCGGCTTGCTGCCCTTCCGCTCCCATACC
>DATLGG010000082.1:0-6532 GCA_035540615.1 Actinomycetota bacterium
CCCGAGCGTCGAGAACATCATCGTCGTCAGCACGGCCACGCTCAGCACGCGCGCGAAGGTTCGGGCGTGGGACATCCTGGTCTCCTTCCGTTCCAAGGGCGTAGATCGGAAAGGCGGGGAATTTCCGGCACCCTATCCGCACGGGTGGGGCGTTGCAAACAACCTCGACCCATGGCCGTTTCGACCGACCTTCGCGCGGGAATGCTCTCGTTGCGAAAGGAGAGACCCATGGCATACCCGGCAACGCACCTCCAGGAAGAGCAGCTCCTCACCCGGTACCTGCGTGGCTTGGTCCGGACCGGAGGCTCCGCGCCGGATCGCTCCCCCGGGTACCAGACCCGCACGTGCGCGAACTGCGGTCAGCACACGAAGTTCGTGCTCGACCCGTCGGGCGTCTGGTACAGCTGCTCCTCGTGCCAGCGCCTCGCCTGAGCTGACCTGCTCCGGCTTATACCCCCCAGGGGTACCGTGCTATCATGGACCTCCCCGTCGAGGAGGAACGATGTACGGCTACTCCATGAACAAGGATCAGCTCCTGGCGCGCCTGCGTCGGATCGAGGGGCAGGTTCGCGGGCTCGCCCGGATGGTCGATGAGGATGCGTACTGCATCGACATCCTCACGCAGCTGACCGCCGTCCGGTCGGCCCTCCACGGTGTGGGCCTCGGCCTCCTCGACGATCACGTCCGCCACTGCGTCCGCGAGAGCGTCGCCTCCGGTGAGGACGACGAGAAGATCCAGGAGCTCGTGGACGCCGTGGCCCGCATCGTTCGCTGAGGAGGAGCCATGGCCGACGCACGCATCCAGGTCCCCGAGATCCACTGCGCCCACTGCAAGCACTCGATCGAGACCGCGGTCTCGAAGGTCCCCGGTGTCGAGGACGTCACCGTCGACATCGAGAGTCGAAGCGTCGCGGTCCGCTACGACGACGCGGTGACCGGCACGGACCCGATCCATGCGGCGATCGAGGAACAGGGGTACGAGGTCCCGCGGTGACGCGCTCCGATCACGAGGTCGTCCTCGACGTCGAGGGTATGACGTGCTCCTCGTGCGCGGTGCGGATCGAGCGCGTCCTCGAGCGTCAGCCTGGCGTCCAAGAGGCCTCCGTCAACTTCGCCAACGCGCGGGCCACCGTCACTATCGACGACGGGAGGGCGCCCATCGATGAGGTTCTCTCGGCCGTCGAGCGCATCGGGTACCGAGCCTCGCCGATGGAGGAGGGGGCGGCCCACGACCATGGCAGGGAGGCGCGCTCGTGGCTCCGCCGGGTGGTGGTCTCGTGGCCCCTGGCGATGGCGACGATGGTGCTCTCGATGGCGTTCATGCACGAGCGCTGGGCCCGGCTCGCGTCGTTCGCGCTGGCGACCCCGGTGCAGCTCTGGGTCGGGTGGCCGTTCCTGCGTGGGGCGGCCCTGCGTGCGCGCCGCTTCGTTGCGAACATGGACACCCTCATCGCGATCGGAACGCTCGCGGCCTACGGCTACTCGCTGTGGGCGCTCGCGACCGGCGGAGAGCTGTACTTCGAGACCGCCGCGGTGATCCTCGCCTTCATCTCGCTCGGTCGCTACCTCGAAGCGCGTGCGAAGGGAAGCGCATCGCGCGCCCTCGCTCGGATCCTCGATCTCGGAGCGAAGAAGGCGTACGTCCTCCGCGACGGGCAGGAGGTCCTGGTTCCGGTCGACCAGGTCCAGGTCGGCGACCGCGTCCGCGTGCGGCCGGGTGAACGCGTTCCGGTCGATGGGTCGGTCGTCGAAGGAACGACGAGCGTCGATGAGTCGATGCTGACCGGTGAGCCGGTTCCGGTCGAGAAGCGGCCGGGCGACGACGTTTCGGCCGGAACGATCAACACCACGGGAAGCGTCGTGTTCGAGGCGACGCGCGTCGGGGAGGCGACGACGCTGGCACGGGTCGCGCGTCTCGTCGAGGATGCCCAGGCGGGGAAGGCGCGCCTCCAGCGTCTCGCGGATCGGGTGTCGGGGATCTTCGTCCCCGTCGTGCTCGCGATCGCCACGGCGACGTTCGCCGGCTGGCTCGTGGCGACGGGAAGCGTGCGCGACGCCCTGATCCCTGCGGTGGCCGTGCTCATCATCGCGTGCCCGTGCGCGCTGGGGCTCGCGACCCCAACGGCGGTGATGGTCGGAACCGGCAGGGCGGCGCAGCTCGGTGCCGTGGTGCGTGGTGCCGAGGTCCTCGAGCACGCACGAACGATCGACACCGTCGTCCTCGACAAGACCGGAACGCTCACCGAGGCGCGGATGCAGATCCAGAGCGTCGTCGGCGACCCCGACGCCCTGCGGTTCGCCGCCACGGTCGAGGCGGGCTCCGAACATCCGCTGGCGAGGGCCGTCGTGGACGGGGCGCGCGCGCGCAACCTCCCGCTGCCGGCGGTGAGCGACTTCCGCTCGGTGGAAGGCCGGGGCGTGATCGGACACGTCGAAGGCGTAACGGTCGTGGTCGGCCGGCGCTCCCTCGTGGAGGAGATGGCGGAGATCCCGGAGGACCTCGACCGCGACGTCCGTGGACACCAGGAGGCCGGAGGCACGGCCTCCTACGTGGCCTGGGACGGGAAGGCGAGGGGGGCCCTCGTCGTCGGCGACACCGTGCGTCCAGGCGCCGGCCCGGCGGTGGCGCGTCTCCGCGAGCTCGGCATCGATGTCGTCATGCTCACCGGGGACGCCGAAGCCGCGGCGCGCACGGTCGCCACCGAGGTCGGGATCGAGCGGGTGGTGGCGGGGGTGCTGCCCGATGGGAAGATCGGGGAGATCCGGCGGCTGCAGGCCGAAGGACGGCGCGTGGCGATGGTGGGCGACGGGGTGAACGACGCGCCGGCGCTCGCGCAGGCGGACCTCGGGATCGCGGTCGGTTCCGGGACCGACGTCGCGATCGAAGCCGCCGGCATCACGCTGATGCGCCCCGACCCAAGGGTGATCCCGGCGACGATCCTCCTCGCACGTCGCACCTACCGAACCATCGTGCAGAACCTCTGGTGGGCCTTCGGATACAACGTGGCGGCGATCCCGCTGGCGGCCGCCGGACTCCTGTCGCCGGTCGTCGCCGCGGCCGCGATGGCGCTGTCCTCCGTGTCCGTCGTGGCGAACTCGCTGCGGCTGCGGCGCACGCGCTGAGGGTCAGCCCTCGACGAGGGAGAGGACGACCGTGCGTCGGTTGTTCTCCCGGTTCAGGTCCACGACCACGACACGCTGCCACGTCCCGAGGACCGGCGTTCCGTCCTCCACCGGCAGGACGAGCGAGGGGGCGACGAAGGCGGGAAGGAGGTGATCCGCCCCGTGGCCGCGCGAGCCGTGGCGGTGGTCGTAGCGGTCGTCGCGGGGAAGCAGGCGCTCCAACGCCTCGATGAGGTCGCGTTCGGAGCCGGCGCCCGTTTCGATGAGGGCCAGCCCCGCGGTGGCGTGCATGAGGAAGACGTTGAGCAGACCGTCTCCCCCACCGGCCGCGAACGCACCGACACGCTCGGTGATGTCGACCACGCGGGCGCCCCCGGTGTCGACGGTGAATCGATCCGTGCGCATCAGCCGAACCGCGCGCCGTCCTGGACGCGACGGTCCGGCGTCACGAGGACGACGCTCCCGTCCTCGGCGTAGACACCCAGCGTCAGCACCTCGGACATGAACGGCCCCACCTGCCGCGGCGGGAAGTTCACCACCGCGAGGACCTGGCGCCCGACGAGCGCCGACGGCTCGTAATGGGTCGTGATCTGCGCGCTCGAACGCCGCGTTCCGATCTCGGGGCCGAAGTCGATCCAGAGCTTGTAGGCGGGCTTCCTCGCCTCGGGGAAGGGTTCGCACCTGAGCACCGTGCCGGCCCGGATATCCACGCGCTCGAAATCGTCGAACGTCACCATCTCCTTCACGGCGGCCACGATACCCGTCTCAGGTGGGCAACCGGAGGGAGACCCGAGCTCCCTCCGCCTCGAGGCTGCCACCGAAGCGTTCGAGGATCCGGCCCGCCACGTAGAAGCCGATCGATCGCTCGCGCGGCGCCGTCGAACCGACGAGCGCGAGGACCTCGCCCTCGAGCGAGACCTCGAGGCTGCGGGGCTCGTCGGTGGCCTCGGGGAAGGCCGTCGCGGCCGCCACGAGCGCCCGCGCGAGCCACCGAGCCGGGACCGGGACATCCGTCTCGGGGACGTCGCGGCTGCGGAGCTCGAGCGGTCCCCCCTCGGCCAGCTCCCCGGCCGCCGTCGAGACCGCTGCGCGCAGGGACCCGCGGCCATCCTCGGCCTCGTGCAGACGCCGGAGGTCTTCGAGGCGGTCCAGCATCGTCGCGAGGGAGGCGGCCTGCCGGCGGATCACGTCGAGGAACCATCGCCGCTGCTCCTCCGAGAGATCGCGTTCCAGGAGCGTGGCGGCGTACCCATGCATCAGGGCGAGCGGCGTCTTGAGCTGATGGACGACCCGGGAGGAGAACTCGCGCTCGATCTCCGCGAGAAGCTCGTTCCGCTCGGACACATGCCTATAGTAGAAGGACCGATCGATCAGGGATCTCTCGCCGTGAAGCTGCTCGTGCTCGATGACCACGCGATCATCCGCGACGGCATCCGCCTCCTCGCCGAGCAGACCGAGGGCATCGACCTCGTCGCCGAGGCCGGCACCGTCGCTGACGCGCTGACGCACGTCGAGCGTGAGCGGCCCGACGTCGCGCTCGTCGACCTCGACCTTCCCGCGGGCTCCGGCCTGAACTTCATCCGCGAGGCGGGGAAGCGGTTCCCGGGGGTCCGCTGCCTCGTTCTGACGGTCGATCGCAGCGAGGAGACCGTCCTCGAGGCGATGAACGCCGGGGCATCGGGGTTCGTCACGAAGGAGAGCAGCCTCCCCTCGATCCTCGACGCGGCCCGGCGGGTCGCAGCGGGCGAGACGGTCGTCGAAGGCCTGTCGGTGGGGCGCCTGGTCGAGCGCTTCGCCGGCTTCGCCGAGGAAACGGGGCGCTCGGCAGAGATCCTGTCGCGCCTGTCGGATCGGGAGCGCGAGGTGCTGGCGCTGCTGGCGAGCGGCCTCACCAACCAGCAGATCGGGTCGCGGCTCGGCATCACCGCGCGGACGGCGAGCACGCACGTCGCCAACATCTACCGGAAGATCGAGGTCACGAACCGGGTCGACGCGGCGCGGGCCGCCATGCGGCTCGGGCTCACCCCCGGTCCGGCTGAGGGCTGAGATACGCCGAACTACGTATCAAGCCTCGTACGTTCGCCCGATGCCGGCCTCGGTCGGGGCGCGTACGCTGGACGCATGAGGACGATCGCGATCGAAGAGGGTGCCGTGACCGCACCGGTCATCGCCGGCCTCGAGGACCTCGGGTTCTCGCTCTGGTACCTGCCCAGGACCGGCACGAGGGAGATCCGCCGCCTGATCGAGGAGTTCCGACCCGACGTGGCCGTCCTCCCCCTGGAACCCCGCACGATGGAGGCCGGGGAAGCCCTTCCACGCGTTCTTCCGAGCGTCCGCCTCGTCGCCAGCACCGCCGGCAACGAATCGGAAGTGCGGCCCCCGTGGGCCGACCTCACGATCCCGAAGGATGCCGACCCGATCTTCTGGCTCCTGTCCCTGCTGGCCCTCCAGCCCCGCACCGACGCCGCTTCTCCGGCCCTCGCGGAAGCCGGGGCCGGATGGCGCCGAACCCTCTTGGTCGCGATCGAGCGAACCCATCACGCGTTCCGGGCGATCGACGACCGGCTGCAGCGGCGGTCCGACGCGATGCTCGTCGAGCTTCGCACCCGCCTGGAGGCGTCGTTCGAGCAGCTCCTCCACCTCCTGATGGACCGGCTGGAGGCCGAGGTGCCTGGCATGGCCGGCCACTCGAGCCGCGTGGCCGATCTCGCCGGTCGCCTCGCGCAGGTCTTGGGGCTCGACCGCCGTCAGACGGAGGTGGTTCGGATGTCGGGGCTCCTGCACGACCTCGGGATGCACCTCGTGCTGCCACCGGTCTCATTGCGTCGGAGAGGGCCCCTCCACCAGGGAGAATGGGACGTGCTGCGCGCGCATCCCGTGGCCTCGGCCGCCGTGCTCGCCCCCCTTCCCCAAGGGATCCAGATCGGGAGGGCGATCCGAGAGCACCACGAGAGGCTGGACGGCAGCGGGTACCCCCTCAGCAAGCGAGGCGAGGAGGTTTCGATCGAGGCGCGGGTGGTAACGGTAGCTGACGCCTTCGAAGCGATGACGCACCCTCGACCACACCGTGAGGCGATGTCGGCCGATCCGGCGATCGAGGCGCTCCGCGCGGAGGCACGGAACGGGCGATTCGACCCCGAAGTCTGCTCTGCGCTAGTCTCCGCGGCGGGAGCACGCGGGTAGATGGCTCCCCTTTTTGCCGTAGGACAAAATGCGCACTTGGCAGGAGGGCGGGTGACCGACGTCGAATACGTAGTAGTACGGACGCGCGGGAGCGCAGAAGGAGCGGGGCACCGATGACCTACAACGGCAAACATCGTCCAGAGCGGAGGAGTCGTAGGAGCATGGTCGCGATGGCGGCCCTCCTCGTCCTTTCCATGGTTGCGGTCCAGGGATCGCTGGCGACGGC
>DATLGG010000083.1:0-6507 GCA_035540615.1 Actinomycetota bacterium
CTTCAGGGGGGGCTCGCTGAGATGTCTGCGACCGAGGCGGACGTCCTGGTGGTCGGCGGGGGGCCCGCCGGCGCGGCGACCGCGGCGCATCTGGCCCGCAACGGGGCCGACGTCGTCGTCGTCGACAAGGCCACCTTCCCGCGCGAGAAGGTCTGCGGCGACGGACTGACGCCCCGGGGCGTGAAGGCGCTCCATCGGGTGGGCGTCGACCCGACCGAGCCCGGGTTCGTCTCGGTCCGCGGCCTCCGGACCCACGGCGCCGGGGTGAAGCTCGAGCTTCCGTGGCCGCGCCTGCGCGACTTCCCCGACTTCGGTGTCGTGCGGACCCGCCACGACCTCGATCACCTCCTCCTCCAGCGCGCGCAGAAGGACGGCGCCCGGGTCTGGGAGGGAGCCGAAGCCCTCGAGCCGAGGGTCGAGCGGGGCTGGGTCGCGGGCGCGATGGTCCGGCGGCAGCCCGACGCGGCCCCCGTGGAGGTCCGCGCCCGGTTCGTCGTCGCCTGCGACGGCGCCTCGTCTCGCTTCGCCCAGCGCGCCGGTGTCCGGCGAGACCCGAGCCGGCCGATCGGCGTGGCGGCCCGCCGCTACTACCGGAGCCCGCACGACCCGGGCGGGATGTTCGAATCGTGGCTCGAGCTGTGGGACGGCCCACGTCAGCTCCCCGGGTACGGCTGGGTCTTCCCGGTCGAGCCGGGCCTGCTGAACGTCGGCGCCGGGCTCATCAACACCTACCGGCGCTTCCGCGACGTCTCGGCGCGCCACGCGTTCGACGTCTTCGCGCGTGGCCTCCCGCCCGAGTGGGCCCTGACCGAGGAGAACGCGGTCGGCCCGGTGCTGTCGGGGCCGCTGCCGACCTCCCTGAACCGGCGGCCGCTGGCCACCCCGGGACTCCTGCTCGTGGGCGATGCGGCCGGAGCGGTGAACCCGTTCAACGGCGAGGGGATCGCCTACGCGCTCGAGACGGGGGAGCTGGCCGCCGAGCTGATCCACGCGGCGATCGAGCGGGACCGGCCGGCGCTCGCCCACCTCTACCCGATCGAGCTGCGCCGCCGCTACGGCCGGTACTTCACGCTCGGTCGGGCGTTCGTGAAGCTGATCGGGAACCCAGCCGTCATGCGGGCGGCCACGCGGTACGGCCTCCCGCGCCGTCGGCTCATGGCGTTCCTCCTTCGGACGATGGCGAACCTGACGGACGGGCGGGACGGGGACCTCGAAGACCGCGTCCTGCACGCCCTCGTGCGACTGGCGCCGGAGCGATGACGGCCCGCGTTTGCGCCCCGTTCGACCGCGTCGATAGGCTCGGCCGATGGCGCTGAGCGAGTACCTGCCGATCGTCCTGCTCGCGGGGCTGGCCTTCCTGTTCGCGATCGCCTCGCTCGCCGCCTCCGCGCTGCTGCGGCCGAAGCGTCCGATCCCGGCGAAGCTCGCCCCCTACGAGTGCGGGATCGTCCCCGAGCACGAGCCGGTCGAGCGCTTCCCCGTCCGCTTCTACATCGTCGCGATGATGTTCATCATCTTCGACATCGAGACGATCTTCCTCTTCCCGTGGGCGGTGACGTTCCGCCAGCTCGGGCTGTTCGGGCTGATCGAGATGGTGATCTTCATCGTGCTCGTGTTCGTCGCCTACGTCTACGTCTGGCAGCGGGGTGGTCTCGAATGGGAATGAGCCGCGAGGAGATCGAGCAGCGCACGGTCGAGGAGGAGGCGAAGCAGGGCATCCTCACGACGACCCTCGGGCGGGCGGTGAACTGGGCGCGGAAGCAGTCGCTGTGGCCCGCCACCTTCGGGCTCGCCTGCTGCGCGATCGAGATGATGCACACGGGCGCGGGCCATCACGACCTCGCGCGGTGGGGGATGGAGGTCTTCCGCGCCTCTCCGCGGCAGGCGGACCTCATGATCGTCGCGGGGCGCGTCTCGCAGAAGATGGGGCCGGTCCTGCGGCAGATCTACGACCAGATGCCGGAGCCGAAGTGGGTCATCTCGATGGGCGTGTGCGCCTCGCAGGGCGGCATGTTCAACAACTACGCCGTGATCCAGGGCGTCGACACGATCGTGCCGGTGGACATCTACGTCCCGGGATGCCCGCCGCGGCCGGAGATGCTGATGTACGGGATCCTCCGCCTGCACGACAAGATCTCGAAGCGGGGAACGTTCAAGTGAGCCCAGAGGACCTCCTCGAGCGCGTGCGCGCCCGGCACGCGGACGCGCTGCTCGCGCGGGGCGAGATCACGCTGACGGTGCCGCGCGAGGAGATCCTCGAGACCCTCCGCTGGCTCCGCGATGATGAGGCGCTCGGCTTCCGCTTCTTCGCCGACGTCTCCTGCACGGACTGGCCGGACCGCGAGCCGAGGATGTGGCTCGCGTACCACCTCGCGCGACCGGACGCTTCGGCCCGGATCCGGGTCAAGGTCGGCCTTCCCGGCGACGACCTCAGCGTCCCATCCGTGACGCCTGAGTTCCCCGCGGCCGACTGGCACGAGCGGGAGATGTTCGACTTCTTCGGGGTGCGCTTCGAGGGTCACCCGGACCTTCGCCGGATCATGATGCCGGACGGCTGGGAGGGGCATCCCCTGCGGAAGGACCACGCGATGGGAGGCGTCTCGACGCCCTACCACGGCGCCTCCATCCCTCCGGCCGACGAGCGAGGTCTCTGATGCAGGTCCCCGAGGAGCTGGGCGGCGCGCCGATGGCGCAGGGGACGACGGCCGAGCGCCTGCGCGAGGACCTGATGGTCGTGAACATGGGTCCGCAGCACCCGTCCACCCACGGCGTGCTCCGTCTGCTGATCACGCTCGACGGCGAGACGGTCGTCGATCTCCGCCCGATCATCGGGTACCTCCACACGGGGATCGAGAAGAACACCGAGTACCGGACCTGGCAGCAGGGCGTCACGCTCGTGACGCGCATGGACTACCTCTCCCCGTTCTTCAACGAGTTCGCCTACTGCCGATCGGTCGAGCGGCTCCTCGGCATCGAGGCTCCCCCGAGGGCAGAGGCGATCCGCGTGCTGCTGTGCGAGCTCACGCGGGTGGCGAGCCACCTCGTCTGGCTGGCGACGAGCGGGTTCGAGCTCGGCGCGATCTCGATGATGCTGTACGGCTTCCGCGAGCGGGAGCGGATCCTCGACATCTTCGAGATGATCTCGGGCCTGCGGATGAACCACTCGTTCATCCGCATCGGGGGCCTCGTCATGGACCTGCCCGACGGCGCCGAGGAGAAGATCCGCGCCTTCCTCGCCGAGATGCCGCAGCGGATCGACGAGTACGAGGCGCTGCTCTCGAACAACCCGATCTGGCTGGAGCGGAACAAGGGCGTCGGGATCCTCGACGCGGAGACCTGCCTCCGCCTCGCGACGACGGGGCCGCTCCTGCGCGCCGCCGGCGTTCGTCACGACCTCCGGCTCGCCGACCCCGCGTGGCAGCCCTACGACTTCGAGGTGCCGGTCCGCACGGAGGCGGACTGCTACGCGCGCTACGAGATCCGCATCGAGGAGATGCGCCAGTCGCTGCGGATCTGCGAGCAGGTCCTCGACTCCCTGCCGGGCGGACCCGTGATGATCCAGGACCCGAAGATCGCGTGGCCCGCCCATCTGGAGGTCGGCCCCGACGGGATCGGCAACTCGGAGGCCTACGTGCGCCACATCATGGAGGAGTCCATGGAGGCGCTGATCAACCACTTCAAGATCGTCACGCAGGGGATCCGGGTTCCGCCGGGCGAGGTCTACACCGCGATCGAGTCGCCGCGCGGGGAGCTCGGCTACTACGTCGTCTCCGACGGCGGCGTCCGTCCCTATCGCGTGCGCGTGCGTGACCCCTCGTTCTGCAACCTGATGTCGCTGCCGGAGATGGTCCGGGGTTCGCTCATCGCCGACGTGATCGCCTGCGTCGCGAGCGTCGACCCGGTGATGGGTGGGGTGGACCGCTGATGCCGGTGTTCGACGACGACCTCCGACGCCGCGCCGACGAGCTCGTCGCGCGCTACCCGAGCTCGCGCTCCGCGCTCCTGCCCCTGCTGTACCTGGCTCAGTCGGTCGAGGGCTACCTGTCCCGCGAGGGGATGCGCGAGGTCGGGGACATCCTCGGCCTGAGCACCGCCGAGGTGGAGGCGGTGGCGACCTACTACACGATGTACAAGCACGAGCCGACCGGGCGCTGGCTCCTTTCGATCTGCACGAACGTCTCGTGCGCCGTCCTCGGCGGGCGGCGGCTCTACGAGCGGGCGAAGGAGCTCCTCGGCGAGGACGCCGAGAAGGTGACCGAGGACGGCGCGATCACCCTCGAGGAGGTCGAGTGTCTCGGCGCTTGCGACGCGGCGCCGGTGCTCCAGGTGAACTACTGCAACTACGACCGTGTCAGCGAGGAACAGCTCACCGAGATGATCGAGCGCCTCCGCAGCGACGACCCACCCGAGCCCGCCCGCGGTCCGAAGCCCGTCGACCACGCGCGCACCTCCTGGATCCTCGCGACGATGGGGGACGACCGTGCCTGACTTCCCGCGCGTGATCACGGCTCGCTGGGGCATCGACGGCGCCGACACGATCGATGGCTACCTCGAGCACGACGGCTACGAGGGTCTTCGGAAGGCCCTCGCGATGTCGCCGGACGAAGTGATCGACGTCGTGAAGTCGAGCGGTCTCCGCGGCCGGGGCGGCGCCGGCTTCCCGACCGGCGCGAAGTGGGGGTTCATCCCGCGCGACACCGGTAAGCCCGTCTACGTCTGCTGCAACGCCGACGAAGGCGAGCCGGGGACCTTCAAGGATCGCGAGCTGATGGAGCGCGACCCCCACCAGCTGATCGAGGGGATCGCGATCACCTCGTACGCGGTCGGATGCCGGACGGCGTTCATCTACATGCGCGGCGAGTTCCTCGAGCCCGCGCGGCGGATGGAGCGGGCGATCGCCGAGGCGTACGAGCGCGGCTTCCTCGGCGAAGGCATCGCCGGGAGCGACTTCTCGCTCGACATCGTCCTGCACCGCGGGGCCGGCTCGTACGAGTGCGGCGAGGAGACGGCCCAGCTCGAGTCCCTCGAAGGGAAGCGCGGCCAGCCCCGCCTTCGGCCGCCGTTCCCCGCCGTCGAGGGCCTCTACCGGAGCCCGACCGTCGTGAACAACGTCGAGACGCTGTCCACCGTGCCGCACATCCTGCATCGCGGCGCGGACTGGTTCCGCGGGATCGGCACCGAGCATTCCTCGGGGACGAAGATCTTCTGCGTCTCCGGGAAGGTCGCGCGCCCGGGCAACTACGAGGCGCCGATGGGAACGCCGGCGCGCGTGATCATCGACGAGCTCGCCGGTGGCGTGCCGAACGGCAAGGCGCTCAAGGCGTGGACGCCGGGCGGCTCCTCCACCCCCTTCCTCACCGCGGACCACCTCGACACGCCCATGGACTTCGAGTCGATCCAGGAGGCCGGCTCGCTCCTCGGGACCGGTGCGATGGTCGTCCTCGACGAGGACGACTGCGTCGTCGAGGCGGTCCTGCGCTGGGAGCAGTTCTACGCGCACGAGTCGTGCGGCAAGTGCACGCCGTGCCGCGAAGGGACATGGTGGCTCGTGAAGATCCTGCACCGGATGGAGAACGGCGGCGGACGTCTCGAGGACCTCCCGATCATGCAGGACGTCGGCTCGAACATCCTGTTCAAGTCGCTCTGCGCGCTCGGTGACGGCGCGGTGTCGCCGATCCACTCGTCGATGAAGTTCTTCCGCGAGGAGTACGAGCGCCACGTCGAGGCGAACGGCTGCCCGTACAGGGAGCGCCCGGTCATCGCGGCCGCGACGCCGCGCTCCGGCGGCGCCGCCGGATCGATCCCGGTCGGGGAGGTGATCCCGTGACGGACGAGCGCGTGAACGTCGTCGTCGACGGCAAGGAGATCAGCGTTCCGAAGGGCACGCTCATCATCCGTGCCGCGGAAGCGCTCGGCGTCGAGATCCCGCGGTTCTGCGACCACCCGATGCTCGAGCCGGTCGGGGCCTGCCGGACGTGCCTCGTCGAGGTCGAGGGTCAGCGCAAGCTCGTCACCTCGTGCACCACGCCGGTCGCCGACGGGATGGTCGTGCGAACGCAGAACACGAGCGAGGAGGCGTCGAAGGGCCAGCAGGGCCAGCTCGAGTTCCTGCTGATCAACCATCCCCTCGACTGCCCGGTCTGCGACCGCGGCGGCGAGTGCCCGCTCCAGGACCAGACGCTCGCGTTCGGCCCCGCCGAGTCCCGGTACATCGACCCGAAGCGCACGTACAAGAAGCCGATCCCCCTGTCGCCGCTCGTGCTCCTCGACCGCGAGCGCTGCGTGCTGTGCGCGCGCTGCACGCGGTTCTGCGATCAGATCTCGGGCGAGCGCTTCATCGAGCTGTTCGAGCGCGGCGCGGCGGAGCAGGTCTCGATCTCGCCGGGTGAGGACTTCGAGTCGCCGTTCTCCGGGAACACCGTCCAGATCTGCCCGGTCGGGGCGCTCACCTCGAGCACGTTCCGGTTCGCCGCCCGGCCCTTCGACCTCAAGATGGCCGACTCCGTC
>DATLGG010000084.1:0-4681 GCA_035540615.1 Actinomycetota bacterium
GGGTGACGGCTACATCCGCAGCCGGGGCGGGCTCGACGCGGCTCGGGAGTCCCTCCGTTGGGCCGAGGAGGGCGCGCGGAGCGCCGGGCGCGACCCCGCCGGGCTCGGGTTCGCGGTCCTTCAGAACGCCTTCGTCTGGGAGGACGGGGAGGCGTGGCCGGTCGTGCGCGATGGGGTGGCGCACCAGCTCGGGGTCTACCCCGCCTGGTACGCCGGCGCCGACACCCCCGGTCGCGGGTTCGAGATCCATCCCCCGCCCGACGAGAAGCTCCGCGAGCTGACGCCCGCCGGGGACCGCCACGACGTCCTGCGCGCGCTCCGCCCGATCGTGGATACGTTCGGCGATCGCCGTGAGTTCCACCTCGTCGTGCGCCTGCACTATCCGGGCATGCGCCTCGAGACGGCCGCTCGGGCGGTCGAGCTGTTCGCGGGCGACGTCCTTCCCGCCCTCACCGGCTCCTGACCTGGCCCCGCGGCCCCGCCGCGTCGTAGAGTGACCCCATGCCGACGGTCGAGGACCTCATGACGCGTCAGCCGGTGACCGTGACGCCATCGACCACCGTAGCCGAGGCGGCCACCATGATGGGCGAGCGCAAGGTCGGCTCCGCGCTCGTGATGGAGGCCGAGCGTCTGGTCGGCATCTTCACCGAGCGCGACGTCCTGCGCGCGCTCGGTGAGCATTTCGACGCGGCCGGTCACCCCGTATCCGAGTGGATGACCGCGGACCCCGTGACGGTCCCGCCGACGACCGAGAAGGCCGTCGCCCTCAAGACGATGCTCGACGGGAACTTCCGTCACCTCCCGGTCCTGGAAGGCGGGCAGGTCGTCGGCGTCGTGTCGATGCGCGACCTGTCGGCCTGAGCCCTACGCCGAGAAACCGGCGCTCGGCTTCTCCGGCAGATCACCCGCTGCCTGCTTGAGGGCGCCCCAGACCTCGGTGAAGACCTGGGCGGCGAACGCCGGCGGCTGCGACCCCTCGCCCCCCATCCCACCGCGGAGCGCCATCGCGGTCAGGTCCACGGCCTTCTCGAAGAGCTGCCAATCGATCTCTCTCGCCATCTGGATGCCTCCCGTGTGTCGTTCACGCGAGCCTATCCAAGATGCGGACGAGGGACGGCCGGAGGCCGCCCCTCGTTGAGTCCCGCGACGCCTGCCGTCAGAGCGTCAGCGAGCCGTACCCGCAGACCGTCGCGACGTAGCAGGCCTTCGCGACGACCTGCCACGAACCGGACTGCGGCTTCGGCAGGCTTCCGGAGAAGGCGCCCGTGGCCGCATCCACCGTCGCCACCTCGAGGAAGTTTGCGGTGCTGGGCTGGGCTCCGGCCGGGGCGAGCCCCAGCTCGACGATGGCCCCCGGGACCCGGTAGTCCCCGGCGGTGAAGCCGTCGATGATGAAGCAGCAGTGCCCGAGGCCTTCGCCACCGGTGATCGAGCCGGTGAGGGCGGCGCCGGCGCCGACCGTTGAGCCCCGGGTGACACCCAGGGTCGCCATCGGGACGTTCCACGTGACCGAGGTCGCGGTGATCGATCCGGTCAGGTTGGCGACGACGGAGGTCGTGCTCCCGGAGGAGCGCGAAAGGGTGAAGCAGCCGTTCGTGCCGCAGGAGCCGATCCGGCTCGCGCCGAGGTAGAGCCCGGTGTCGTTCCCGTTCACCGACAGCCCCCAGCCGTATCGGATCCCCGTCGAGCCGAGGGCGGGCATGTCGGCGACGTCGAGGCGGAACACGAGCGTGCTCCCGTTCGGCGCGCGACTGATCGTCGCCTTCGTGATGTCGGCGCCGATGCCCGCGGGCGTCGCGTCGCCGGAGGGGTCATCCGCCGCGGTGAAGGGCACGTCGACGAACGTCGCCGTCCCGCTGACGTTGAGGAAGCTCCCCGAAACGGTTGCCGAGAGCGAATCGACGTGCGTCGCGGGGCCGGGGTGGGCGGTCGCTCCCGGCGCGAGCGCCAGGGCAGCCACCAGCACGAGCGGTGTCGCGATCCGGTGCACCTTCATCATCCGTCCTCCTCGGGGCGAGCCTTCCCGCCGGCGCTCACAGCTGCGAGGCCGGTCATGTCTCGTTGCTGGTTCGCTGCGAGCGGCCCGGAAACCTTTGGGCAGGTGCACAAAGGTGGCGGTCGGTCCGCCACCCCCCGAAGAAGCGCCTTGTGCACCTGCACAAAGGGGAAGCCAGCACGGACGCGGAACACATGGAGGGAAGATCCGATCGAACGGAGGGTTCAGATGAAGCGCACGCTCGTTCTCGCCGGCGCGCTGGCACTCGGCCTGCTGAGCGGTCTCACGCCGGCGTCGGCGGTCTCGACCCCGGTCGCGACGCAGGAGAACGTTCGCCACCTGGCGACGGTCCCCGGGAACACCGGCGGCCACGTCGTGGCCGAGGGGAACCGCCTCTATATGGGGAACTACGGCACCGGCCTGTCCGCCTACGACATCAGCGACCCCCGGAACCCCGTCAAGATCGGCCAGTAC
Organism: Actinomycetota bacterium; assembly: GCA_035540615.1. Taxonomy (GTDB): domain Bacteria; phylum Actinomycetota; class UBA4738; order UBA4738; family CALAEC01; genus DATLGG01. Next base: position 2,471 of record DATLGG010000084.1, read on the forward strand.
CTGCCCGGGCCGTCAGCCACCGATGGCGTGGACACGGGCGTTCGCGCGGACGCGGTGCCGGACGCCGCCATCTGGGACGGCCGGCACATCGTCTCGCTGGGCGGGACCCTCCGCGGACCGAACCGCGTGCAGACCGAGTTCATCGACTTCACGGACCCCGCCAACCCGCAGCTCCTGCGCCGGTTCGCCGGTTCGAACCTCAGCGGTGGCGCCGATGGCGAGTCGCACAACGGCGACATCGTCGATGCGCGGAAGCTCTTCCTCCCCTCCGGAGGCACCGGCAACAACGGGCTGCGGATCTACGACATGAGGCCGCTCCTGAACTCACCCGCTGGGGCGCCGGCGAGGCTCGGGGGCTGGAACCCGCACAGCCTCTGGCAGAACTCGCCCTACCGCATCAACTACGGGAAGGCGCCCGGCTCCGTCTTCGACCACACGCACGACCTCGAGGTCTACACGGACCTGCGCGTCCTCCTTCCCGAGTGGGAGTGGGAGGACCAGGACGAGGACGGCGAACCCGACCCGACCTACGGGAACAAGGACGTCGTCTTGCTCGCCGCCGCGCTGGGCGGGAACAACGGCGGCGCCGTCTACGTGATCGACATCACGAACCCGAGGGCTCCGGTCGCCATGGGCAAGTGGGAGAACACGAGCGGCAACACGATCGACTACCTCCACGAGGTCCAGTTCCTCCACGGTGACCCGTCCACGCTGGTGGTCACGGACGAGCACATGACCGCGGGCTGCGCCGAGGGGGCCCTCTACACGGTCCGCATCTCGGAGAACCTGTCCCACATGACGAAGCTGGGTGAGTGGACGATCGACGGCGGGGCGCACGACACCCCGGGTACCTGCATGGGGTCGCACGTGATCAGCTCACACGACCGGCACGTGTTCATGGGCGCCTACACCGCAGGGCTCCAGGTGATCGACCTGCGGAACCCGGCGCAGCCCAGGCGCGCCGGCCGCTACATCGCCGAAGGGCAGAACTCCTGGGGGGCGCTGTACCACCAGGGTGTCGTCTACACCGGCGACTTCGGCGGACGCGGGCTCGACGTGTTCGAGTTCATCAAGGACCCGGTAGCGAAGGCCTTCGTCAAGGCCGGGCACCCGCAGACCGCCGGGAACGGCACGTTCGACCCGATCTACGGCGTCTCGGAGGAGCTCGCCAAGTGCGCTCCGGACAGCCAGCTCAACGGCGTCGACGGGTTCTGGGTGAGGATCCCCGAGGACAAGCGCGACGGCACGGCCACTTTCCGAGCGCTCGGCAGCGGACCTGCCGGCCTCTACGACGTCGACGTGTGGTTCATGAACGCGAACTGCTCCCAGTACGTCGAGCCGCATCTGGCCTCGGAGGGGACCGACGAGGAGGGCCTGATCCCCGAGGGAGCCGCGTACGCCGTGGTGAGCCTGTACATGGGCTCGCCGCAGTGGGTCTACGCGCAGATCCTGTAGCGACCCTTCTCGATCCTTGAAGGGGGCCCCCGGGAACGGGGGCCCCCTTCTTCTGTGCAGGTGCACAAAGGGTTCGAGCGGCGGGACGGCGAAGGACAAGCACGAAGCTCGCCGAACCGGAATGGAGGGATCGTCCATGCGCCGTACGCTGCTGCTCGCCGCGGCAACATCGCTCGCGCTCCTCGCCGGGCTCACGCCCGCGGGTGCTCAGGGGCTGAGCACCCCGCTCGCGACCCAGGAGAACGTCCGGCACCTCGCCTCGGTGCCCGGCAACACCGGCGGCCACGTCGTCGTCGAGGGGAACCGCCTCTACATGGGGAACTACGGAACCGGACTCTCCGTCTACGACATCTCCAACGTTCGCGCCCCGGTCAAGATCGGCCAGTACCTGCCCGGGCCGTCGACGAACGACGGGGTCGACCCCGGAGCGCGCGCCGACGCGGTTCCCGACGCGGCCGTCTGGGACAACCGGCACATCGTGTCGCTGAACGGCACCTCCCGCGCCTCCACCACGACCCAGACCGAGTTCATCGACTTCACCGATCCTGCGAAGCCTGTTCTGCTGCACCGCTTCCGCGGCTCGTCTGACGGCGAGGCGCACAACGGCGACTTCGTCGACGCGAGGAGGCTGTGGCTCCCGTCGGGCGGCAGCGGCAACAACGGACTCCGGATCTACGACGTGAACCCGGTGCTCGAGAGCCCGGCGAAGGCGCCGACGCGCCTCGGCGGCTGGAACCCACACACGCTCTGGCAGAA
>DATLGG010000085.1:0-6386 GCA_035540615.1 Actinomycetota bacterium
AGGCTGAGCGCGGCCGCGCTCAGCCTCAAGCTGCCGATCGCACTGGTGATCGCGTCCGTGGTGGCTGTCGTGGTGACCTCGTACCGGCAGACGGTTCGGGCGTATCCGCAGGGAGGCGGCTCCTACATCGTCGCTCGCGAGAACCTCGGCCGGATGCCCGGACTGCTTGCGGCCGCCGCCATCCTGACCGACTACGTCCTGACGGTCACGGTGAGCGTCACCGCCGGCACGATCGCCGTGACGTCGGCTCTGCCGGAGCTCGCGGACCAGAAGGTGCTCCTGGCGCTGAGCTTCATCGCCGTTCTCTCACTTGCGAACCTGCGTGGGGCGAAGGAGGCCGGAACCCTGTTCGCGATACCCACATACGGGTTCGTCGCGATGATCTACGTCATGCTCGTGACCGGATTCGTCCGATGCCTGGATGCCTGCCCGCAGGCCGCTACCGCCAACGTGCACCTCGAGGAGACGAGCGCGCTCACGCTGTTCCTGATCCTGCGGGCTTTCTCGACCGGCTCGGCCGCCCTCACCGGGATCGAAGCCGTCGCCGACGGTGTGCAGGCGTTCCGTCGGCCACAGGGGAAGAACGCCGCGAACACCCTCGCGATCATGGGGACGATGTCGATCACGATGTTCCTCGGCATCACGGCGCTCGCGCAGGTGCTCCACGTGCGGACGACCGAGGAGCTCTCGAAGCACAAGTCGGTGCTGGCGCAGATCGGGGAGACGATCTTCGGTGGTGACAGTGCGATGTTCTTCGCGCTTCAGGCGTTCACGGCACTCATCCTGATCCTCGCCGCGAACACCGCGTATCAGGATTTCCCGCGCCTCTCGGCGATCCTGGCACGGGACCGCTTCATGCCGAGTCAGTTCCGCAACCGCGGCGACCGACTCGTGTTCTCGAACGGCATCCTCGTCCTCTCGGTCGCTGCCGGATCGCTCGTCTGGGCCTTCGGCGCTGAGCTCACCGCGTTGATCAAGCTCTACGTCGTCGGCGTCTTCACGGCGTTCACCCTTTCGCAGTGGGGCATGGTCCGTCGATGGTTCAGCCGGAAGGAAGGGGCGTGGCGGCGTGGGGCCGCTATCAACGCGACCGGCGGCACCGTCACCGGCGTCGTCCTCATCGTCGTGATCGTCACGAAGTTCACGGAAGGCGCATGGATCGTGTTGATCGCGATGCCGGTGATCATCTCCGGGCTTCTAGCCGTGAACCGTCACTACACGCGGGTCCAGGAGCAGTTGCGGGCTCGGAACCTCTCGATCGACGTGGAGGTGCGGAACACCGTGGTTCTGCTGGTGCCGAACCTGGACCTGGCGACGCAGGACGCCGTCGCATGGCTCCGCGCCGTCCGCCCGGAGCGCGTGATCCCGCTCTACCTCGGATCCGAGCCGACGGAGCGCCTCGCGCCCGCCTGGAACGCGATGGCCCCGCGCCTCGGTGATCTCGAGCCGCTGCGGGTCGGGCGCGGCGGCCTGGCGCGCGCGGTCCGCGACGTCGTCCGCAGGATCGAGCGCGAGCCGGAGGATTACGTGACGATCGTCGTGCCGGAGACGATCGCGCGGAAGTCGCTCTGGCACGTCTTCCGGAACCGCACGACGCTCCTCAAGGCACGCCTCCTGTTCGAGCGGCGCGTCGCGGTCGTGGACAGTCCGCTGCTGCCGGAGGAGCACGACCGGCACCGCGGCCATGGTGGCGGGGCGGTGCTCGAGCCGGAGCGCACCGTCTGCATCGTCCCCGTCTCCGCGGTCCACGACGCGACGGCACGCGCGCTCATCTTCGCCAAGTCCCTGCGCCCGGGGCGGCTCGAGGCGGTCTTCTTCGCCGGGGAGCGGGCAGAGGCCGATGAGATCATCGCGGACTGGCGCGAGCGCGGGTTCGACCTTCCCCTCACGGTCGCCGAGTCGCCGTTCCGCGACATCACCGCCTCGGTCCTCGCGGAGGTCCGTCGCCACACGGCCGATGGCCGAACCCTCGTGACGGTCGTCCTGCCCGAGTTCGTCGTGAAGAAGTGGTGGCACCACCTCCTGCACAACCAGACCGCGCTCACGCTCAAGCGCGTGCTGCTCTTCGAACCGCGGACGGTCGTGGCGAGCGTGCCGTCGCACGTCGACTGAGCGCTACCCCCGGGGGTCGGTCCGGCAGGGCTGGCGGATCTGCTGCCCGCAGGCCCCGTGCGCCTTGGCCGCGTCCGGCAGGGAGATGTCCGGGGCGACCGGGAGGACGAGTCTCGACGGGTGCGCCGCGTCCTGGTGGATCGAGACGCGCGCGGGGGTGGGGTCCAGGGCGAACCCCCAGAGCTGCGGCATGACCGTCGGGGCCTCGATCCACATCCGCAGGCGCGAGCCCTTGCGGATCACGTGTCCGAACGGAAGGATCTCCACCCGCGCGAGCGACGGCTCGGTCGCGGAGAGCGGACGGACGTCGGCCTGCCGGTGGGTCTGGACCGGCAGGAGCGTGGTCGACGCATGGCGGTCGAGCGCCCGTTGCTTCGTCCGGAGCCATCCCTGCTGGATGTAGACCTCCTGCCCGTCGGGGCGGACCTCGGTGAGCGTCACCTGCAGATCGACGTTGGGCGCACTCGAGGTGATCCACAGGTCGGCGGAGGCCGAGCCCAGCAGGACGGTGTCGTCCTGCGCCGGGTCGGCGGTCAGCGCGAGCGCGGTCCCTTCGGGGGGTGCGTGCTTGTCCCACCAGGAGACGTTCGGGAACGACGCGTTCCCGTGCTGGAGGTTCGCGTTGCCCTGGCTGCCGAGCGCGGTGTGCATGTACTCCTGCGGTGGCGCGCCGGCACCCGGCGCCTCGGACCGCAGCCGACCGGGACCGTTCACGTAGAGCGTGGTCGGTCGCGCCTTCCCCCAGTCATCGAGGGTGGTCGACCAGCGGGCCTGGTTCCCCGCCTGCTCCCACAGCACGGTGACCGGTGGCTCTGCCAGGTACGCCTCGCGCGGGGTCCCGTCGCGCAGCACGTCGCGTCGCTCGACGTGCGCCTCGAGGAACCGATCGAGCTGCGCCATCTGCGGGCCGCGGCGGTACATGTCGTGGTCGCCGTTCGACAGGACCGCGCGGTACTCGATGCCGAGCTCCTCGAGCCGGTCGAGCATGTGGACCTGCCGCGACCCGAGCTGGTGGTCCTGCCACGACTGCGCGGTGAACACGGGGACCTCGATCCGGTGGAGGTTCCGTGCCGGGCTCCGGTTCTGCAGGAACGGCCCGTCGTACGGGTGCTCTTGGGCCTGGACGAAAGCGTTCGTCCGCGCGTTGCGCCCGTGCTTCGAGAGGTTGCGGATGCAGGTCTCGTCGCCCGCAGCGATGTCACTCGGCAGGCTCTGCAGGCCGTACGTCGGCTGCACGAGCGACCATCCGCCGCCGAACGCGTAGTTGAGGATCCCGCCCGGGAAGGCGACGTCGCGGTAGACGTCCATGAAGTGATGGCCCGGGGCGATCGCGGCGAGGTGCGGCGGGCGCGTCTCGGCCACGAAGAGCTGGCTGATCCCGGGGTGCGACTTCCCGATCATGCCGACCCGGCCGTTCGACCACGGCTGGCGTGCGATCCACTCGACCATCTCGAAGCCGTCGATGCCTTCCGCCGGCTCGAAGAAGTCGTAGACGCCACCGGAGCAGCCGGTGCCGCGGACGTTGAGCCCGACGAGGGAGTACCCGCGGGGCACGTACCGCGCGGCGTACCCCGGATCGGGGTTGCGGCCGGCGTCGTAGGCGTCGTAGGTGAGCAGGACGGGCCGCTCGCCGGCGGCCGCGGGCCGGACGACCTCGAAGGCCAGCTCGATCCCGTCACGCACGGTGAGATAGCCGGTCTCGCGGAGCGCCGGCACGCCGCCGACCGTTTCGGCTGCCGAGGAGATCAGCCGCGCCGTCGCCCGGTGGCCGTTCGCGGCGTCCGGCACGTGCCGCGGTGTCTCCGCCGGGATCACCTGGTCCACGCACAACGGGGGTGGCGGACCCGGCGCGCGCCGCGCCACGACCAGGCCGCATCGCTCCTCGACGACGGGGATGCGCAGGACCGAGCGGCCGTCCACGTGGACGTGACCGGTGTAGGCGGTTCCGGCGGCACGCGTGGAGTTGTCGGAGCCGCCGAGCGCGAGGCGGAGCTTCGACCCCGCGGCCACGGTCTTGTCGAAGGGGAACGTCCGCACGCGATACGGGATCGGATGGCCCGGCGTCACCTCGTGGCCGCGGTTCGGGTCCTCCCGGTGCTGGACCGAGAGGTAGCCGCGCGTGAGGGTCCGGACGGTGCCGTTCGCACGGACCTCCGACAGGGTGACGGCGAGGTGCGCGTCGGGCCGGTCGATCGCGATCGTCGCGTCGAGGAACGCCTGTCCCGACAGGTGCAGGGGCGCGTCGAGCGTGGGGCCGTCCCAGCTCGCGGGCGTCCGCTCCTCGTACCGCACGGTCTCGCCGGAGCCACCCGCGGTGCCGAGGGTGCCGGTCCCGAGCGGGAGCGTGCGCTCGGCCCCCATCCCGCGGAACGAGCGGACGGCGCGCCAGACGTTCTGCTCGTCTTGAACCTGCACCGGCGGCCACGCCTCGATCCCGGTCTCGAGCCCGAGGAGCTCGTGGTCGAACCAGGCGTCGACGGTGTCGTACCAGTCGTTGCGCGCGACCGCGCTCGGCGCGTCGTACGGGTACCAGTGGGCCCACTGCCCGAAGATCGCGCGCTTGAACACGGGCAGCTCGTCGTACCAGCCATCGATCGCGAGGGGGTTCACCGTGAAGTCGTTCAGCCCGTGGACGAAGAGCACGCTCGCCTCCACGTCGCGGACGCCGTAGCGGAAGTTCCGCTCCGCCCAGAACGGCGTCTCGTCGCCGCTCGGGTCGAGCGAGTTCCCGTAGACGTCCGGGTAGCAGTTCGCCCGCTCGAGGTAGCGGCTCCCTTCGGTCGGGAGGACCCCCGGGCCGGTCGTCGCGTACCCGGCGGACGCGGTGAGGCCGCCGAGGGTGAACGGGACGCCGTCGAAGTACCCGACGTCGTAGAGGCTCGAGATGCCGGCGACCGTGACCATCGTCTCCAACCCCTCGGGCCGCAGGATCGCGCCGGCGTTCTGCGCCTCGGCGTCGTAGGACTTGCCGTACGAGCCGACCTTCCCGTTCGACCACGGCTGGCGAGCGAAGTGCTCGACCAGGGTCTTGAAGTCCCGCGCTTGGTTCGGCCCGTCCTGCTCGAGGCACCCCCCGGAGTCGCCGGTGCCGCGGACGCTCGAGAGCACGACCGTGTACCCCTTCGGGGTGTAGCGCGCGACGAGGTCCATCGAGCGGGACCCGGGGCTCGACTGCGCGCCGTAGTACGGCGAGTGCACGAGGATCACCGGGGTCTTCCAACCGGGGTCGCTCGAGGTATCGGGGCGATACACGCGGGCCGCCAGCTTGACGCCGTCGTGGGCCGTGACGTCCACCCACTGCGGGCTCGTCGCCGCCGGGAACCGGTCCGCGCTCAGGCCGCGTGGAGCGAAGACGATCGGGTCGTCGGGCGGGTCGTTCGGCTCCTGGGCAACCGCGGGCGCGCCGAGCAGGGCGAAGCCGATGACGAGGGTGAGGAGCGGCCGCATCACCCGTATCTGTTCGCCACCGGGGACCGGTCCTCCTTCGTGCACCTGCACAACGGGGCCGCCACCCCCCCGGCTAGGATGACCTTATGGAACGGGAGGATGCCCTCGCGCTCGTCCGTGACAAGACCGAGAAGGAGACGACCGTCCGGCACCTCATCAGCGTCGAGGGGGTGATGCGGGCGCTCGCGCGGCGCCTCGGCGAGGACGAGGAGACCTGGGGGCTCGTCGGGCTCTTCCACGACCTCGACCAGGACCGGACCGGCGACGACGGCGAGGGCCATGCCCATCTGGCGGCCGGATGGCTGCGAGAGGCGGGCGTCGACGAGGCGATCGTGAACGGGGTCCTCGCCCACGCCTATCCCGAGTACCGCACCGACCGGATGTCGCAGGCGATCGTCCACGCCGACGCCGTCGCCGGCCTCCTCGTCGCGGCCGCGCTCGTCCGTCCCCAGAAGGCGAACGGCATGAAGGTCTCGAGCGTGAAGAAGAAGCTGAAGGAGCGGGCGTTCGCGCCGGGCGTGAAGCGCGAGGAGATCACGGGGGTCGAGGAGGGGATCGGCCTGCCGCTCGACGACTTCATCGCGACGAGCATCGAGGGTCTCCAGCAGGTCGCCCCCGAGATCGACCTGGCGTGACGGTCAGGAGCTCGCGCGCTCGGCCCGCCGTTCGCGGACGCGCTTCCAGATCCACCAGCCGATCACGGCCGCGACCAGCACCGCGATCCCCCAGCTGATCGGCTCGCCGTAGCGGAGCACCGTCTCCCAGTTGTCGCCCAGGACGAGGCCACCCCAGGCGAGCGCGAACGACCACGGCAGGCACCCGAGGAA
>DATLGG010000086.1:0-3567 GCA_035540615.1 Actinomycetota bacterium
ATCTCGGTCCGGGACGCCGGGATCCTGCCGAGGGTGTCGCGGCGACGGTAGAGGAAGCTCCCGGCGTCGAACCAGAAGCTCCTGATGTCGATGGCGCTCCTCGACCGCCTCGATCCCAACACCCGGCTTCCCACGACCGCGTTCGCCGGCGCCGTCGGGAACGGGGGGACGGTCGCCGGGGATCTGTGGATCGTCGGGAGCGGCGACCCGACCGTCGGACGGCGCGAGATCGATCGGCTCGCGCGTCGGATCCGCGACGCCGGGGTCACGAGGATCCGCGGATCGGTGCGGGGCGCGACGCGGCCGTTCGCGCGTGACTGGTTCGCCCCCGGCTGGAGAGCGGACTTCCCCTCACGCGAGATCGCGCTCCCGACCGCGCTCACCTACGAGCTGAACGAGGTCCGGGGCCGACACGTCGACGATCCCGAGCGCCGCGCGGCCCGCCGGCTCACCCGTCGCCTCGAGGCGCTCGGCGTCCGGGTCGGCGGCAGGGCCGGGGCGGGGACGCCCCCCTCGGGACTCGTCCGCGTCGCCGGCATCCGCGGCCCGACGGTCGCCACCGTCCTGCGGCCCGTGAACACCGGATCGTGGAACTTCGGCGCCGAGGTCCTCGGGAAGCGCCTCGGGCAGGAGCGGGCCGGCGCCCCCGGCACGATCGCGAAGGGTGCGACGGCGACCGAAGCGTGGGCCTCGGCCGCGGGGGTGGGGGTCGACGCGAACGACGCGTCCGGGCTCTCGTACCGGAACCGGGTCACCGCCGCGGGCGTCGCGCGCCTCCTCGGGGTCGCCGAGGACACACCGTGGGGGCCGGCCCTGCGGACCACCCTCGCCTCACCCGGGTCCGGGACCCTGCGGGAGCGCCTCGGTGGCGTCCGGGTACGTGCGAAGACCGGGACCCTGCGGGGGGTCTCCGCGCTCTCGGGGTGGGTCTGGCTCGAGCGCCGAGGAGCCTGGGGCGAGTTCTCGATCATCTCCTCGGGTCTCTCGAAGGCGCGGGCGGTCGCGATCGAGGATGCGGCGGTGCGCCTCCTGGCTGCGCGCGGCCGGTAGCCCCGCCGACCCCCCTCGTCTGCGACAATCGACGCATGGCCGGCACCGCTCCCGTCGAGGTCGACCGTCCCTCGGGCGAGGACGTCGTCGTTCCGGACCGCGTCTGGAAGGTCATCGTGTGGAACGACCCCATCAACCTGATGTCGTACGTCACCTTCGTCTTCCAGAAGCTGTTCGGATACAGCCGCGCGAAGGCGACGAAGCTCATGCTCGACGTCCACCACAAGGGCAAGGCGGTCGTCTCCAGCGGGAACCGGGAGAAAGCGGAGCTCGACACCTTCCGCCTGCACCAGCACGGTCTGTGGGCGACGATGCAGCAGGACTGATCGTGCGGCGCCACATCGAACGGGCGGGGCGGGGGACGTTCCGGCTGCGCCTGAGCGAGCAGGAGCGGGACGTCCTCCGGCGTCTCCCGCGGCAGCTCCGGTCGCTCCTCGACCGCCGGGACCCATCCGTCTGGCGCCTGTTCCCGCCCGCGTACGACGAGGAGGAGTCCGAAGCCGAGTATCGCCGCCTGATGGGCGAGGAGCTCGTCGCGGCGAAGCACGAGGCCCTGCGGATCGTCGAGGAGACGATCGACGCGAAGCGCCTCGACGAGGATCAGCTCGCGGCGTGGCTCGGCGCGATCAACGATCTCCGTCTGGTGTTCGGCACCCGGCTGGGCGTGACCGAGGAGCTCGACGAGGAGGAGATGCTCCAGGGGCCGGACGGCGCCACGTACTCGGTGTACCTGTTCCTCGGCTGGCTCGAGGAACAGGCCGTCGCCGCGCTCTCGGGGTGAGCCTCAGGCGCGGAAGACGTGGAGGCGGACGCTCGTGCCGCCCGGTCGCGGGACGACCTGGAGGAGATCGACGAGCTGCCGCGCGAGCCAGAGCCCGCGGCCGGAGTCGCCGCGTCCGCTCGGGGGGAGGTAGCCCGCCAGGGGGTCGATCGTCCGCTTCCCGGCGTCGTCGACCTGACACAGGAACCGGTCACCATCGGTCCAGACCCGGAGCGTGATCGGCTCCCCGCCGTGGATCTCCGCGTTCGTGACGACCTCGTTCGCCGCGATGCACAGGTCGGTGACCCGGTCCGGCGCCACGCCGGCCCGGCTGGCCGCGTCCCGCACGAACCGCCGGACCTCGGGGAGGCTCGCGGGCCGCTCGAGCAGATCGGCGTCTTCCGGCGGATCGCTCAGGGGGTCGTTCCAGCGGGCGAGCACCTCGTCCGGCCGCACGTACCGGGCGCTCGGGTCGCCGTCGACCGTGGGGTGGGTGACCTGCGCGTGGTCGAGGATCGCGGGAGCCGTCCGCGTCGTGTCGTAGGTGCAGATCAGGGTGACCGGAAGCGGTCCGAGGACGCGGTTGAGGACGGACTCGTACCGCTCCCACTCCTGCACGAACTCGGGAGGTCCGGTCGGCCACGCGGGCTCGCCGACGAGCCGGACGCGACGAGCCCCCTGCTCCATCGCCTCGAGGGCGATCCCGTGGAACGCGCGGAGGCGCGACGCCGGATGCGGGTGCCACCGCCGGGTGTCCGCCAGCTCCATCCCCGGACGGTCGGGGCCGAGCTCCTTCCGCAGCGCCGCGAGCTCGCTGTCCCCCACGGCGACGACGACCGGCTCGCCCCGCTCGATCCCCTCCCGCACGAAGGGGACGACCTCATCGACGAAGCGCGGCAGGCTCGAATAGAGCAGAGCCGGATGATCCATTCGTCCCCGCGACGAGGCGCGCGCGCTATCGACCGCCATCGGTCTCCCTGCCTCCCACGGGGTCCGAGTGTGCCAGCCGGCCGTCGATGCTCCTACCCCCCAGGATGACCATCTGAAGCATCCCCCGAACGGGCTGCCGGAACCCCCGCCCCGGAAGTCTGTGCAGCTGCACAAGCGGCCAGGCAGGGATATCAGCCCTCCCTGAAGAACCTTGCACCGACGTCTCGCCAGGAGGTCTACCATGCGCGCTCGCCGAACGATCCGAACGCTCGTCTCGACCCTCGTCCTCCTCCCCGCCGCCGTCGGCGCATCAGCCGGGGACCCGTCCGTCACCATCCTCCAGCCGACGGCCGGAGCGACCCACAGCAAGGCCGCCGGGCCGATCGCGGTCTCCGGCGCCGTCGGTTTCGAGCAGCCGGCCCCGGCCGACACGCGTCTCTTCCTGCGCTACGCGGCAGAGGGTGGGACGAACTGCGGCCGGCGGTACCTCTCGACCACGAACGGGCCGGACCCGGGCAACAGCTGCCAGTCGACGGGTGCGCACCTCACGCTCGCGGGGCAGAGCTTCACCCGCGACTGGCCCGCCGACCCCGCAGAGGTCGCGCTGCCGCTGACCCTCGACGCCTCCCGCAACATCACCGGCGAGATCAATATCAACAGCCGGTTCCTCGGGACGGCCGGCGCCCCCCTGGCTTCCCCGGGCAACTGGGTGACCCTTGACGTCGTCGTCCGCCTCGGCGACACCGCCCTGACGCAGTCGTTCGACAGCGGCCTCTACACCGGCGCCACGCGCAAGTTCTCCCTGAACCTCGACATCCCTGCTTCGC
>DATLGG010000087.1:0-9301 GCA_035540615.1 Actinomycetota bacterium
GCGGCGAGACGTGCCCCTCCCCGATCCCGACGAGCATCGAGTCCAGGCCCGAGAAGTTCAGCTCCACCGCGACCCGCGCGAGGAGCTCCTCGGTCGTGAGTCGCTTGAGCGGCAGCCCCTGGCGCCGCAGCTCCCGCTGGAGGAGCTCCCGCCCCGCGTCCATCGCGTCCTCGCGCCGCTCCCGCGAGAACCACTGCCGGATCTTCGTCCGGGCGCGGGGGCTCTTCACGATCGACAGCCAGTCGCGCGTCGGACCGGCCTCCTGCGCCTTCGACGTGATCACCTCGGCGGTGTCGCCGGTCTGCAGCTCGTAGTCGAGGGGGACGAGCCGGCCGTTCACCTTCGCGCCGATGCAGCGGTGCCCGACCTCGGTGTGGATCGCGTACGCGAAGTCGATCGGCGTCGCGCCCGCGGGGAGGTTCATGACGTCCCCCTTCGGGGTGAAGACGAAGACCTGATCGGCGTAGAGGTCGATCTTCAGGCCTTCCATGAAGTCGCGCGGGTCGGTGGCCTCCTTCTGCCAGTCGAGCATCTGCGCGAGCCAGGCCATCTCGGCCTCGTCCTTCTTCTTCGCCCCCTCCTTGTAGCGCCAGTGCGCCGCGATCCCGTACTCCGCGGTGCGGTGCATGTCCCAGGTCCGGATCTGCACCTCGAGGGGACGACCCTCGGGGCCGATCACCGTCGTGTGCAGCGACTGGTACATGTTGAACTTGGGCATCGCGATGTAGTCCTTGAACCGGCCCGGCACGGGCTTCCAGACGGAGTGGATCGCACCGAGGGCCGCGTAGCAGTCGCGCACCTCGTCGACGAGGACGCGGATCCCCACGAGGTCGTAGATCTCGGCGAACTCCTTGCCGCGCAGCACCATCTTCTCGTAGACGCTGTAGAGGTGCTTCGGGCGTCCCTCGATCTCGTGCTTCACCTTCAGCTTCTTCAGCGTCTCCCCCACCGTCTCGACGACCTCACGCAGGTACGCCTCACGCTCGTCCTCGGCCTTCCCGACGAGGTTCGAGATCTCGGTGAAGCGGCGGGGATGCAGGGTCGCGAAAGCGAGGTCCTCGAGCTCCCACTTGATCTGGAAGATCCCGAGCCGGTGCGCGAGGGGCGCATAGATCTCCAGGGTCTCGGTGGCCTTCTCCGTCTGCTTCTCGCGGGAGAGCGCCCCGAGGGTGCGCATGTTGTGGAGCCGATCCGCGAGCTTGATGATCAGCACGCGGATGTCCCGTGCCATCGCGATGATCATCTTGCGAACGTTCTCGACCTGCTGGTGCTCCTTCGTGCGGAACTCGATCCGGTCGAGCTTCGTCAGCCCGTCGACGATCAGGGCGACCTGGTCGCCGAACTCCTCGCGGATGTCCTCGACGGTCACCGCGGTGTCCTCGACGACGTCGTGGAGGAGCGCGGCGATCACGGTCGTCGCATCCATCCCGAGGTCGGCGAGGATCTGCGCGACCCCGAGCGGGTGGGTGATGAAGGCGTCGCCTGACTTGCGGACCTGCCCTCGATGCGAGCGCTCCGCGACGTCGTAGGCCTTGCGGATCACCGGCAGCTCCGCCTTGGCGTTGTAGGTGCGGACCGTGCGCAGGAGGGCCTCGAGCTGGGCGGGCGGCTTCGGGGATCCGGAGCGGAAGGGCAGACGGGCCCAGAGGCCGCCACGTCGGTCCGGTGGCGCGGCCTCCGCGATGCGTGGGACCGAGCCCTGCTCCATCACCCCATTGTAGGGGCGGTCAGTACGTGAGGAGGGACGTGAAGTCGTAGCCCTCGATCGCGCGACGGCCGTCGAGGAAGGAAAGCTCGATCACGCAGGCGATGCCGACGACCTTGCCCCCGAGACGCTCGACGAGGTCGGCCGTCGCCCGGGCCGTCCCTCCGGTCGCGAGGACGTCGTCGACGATCAGTACCCGCTCGCCGGGACGGAAGGCGTCCTTGTGGATCTCGAGGGTCTCGGTCCCGTACTCGAGGTCGTACTCGGCCGCCTCGGTCTCCCACGGGAGCTTCCCCTTCTTCCGGACCGGGACGAACCCCGCGCCGAAGTGGTAGGCGACGGGGGCCGCCATGATGAACCCGCGAGCCTCGATCCCGACCACCTTGTCGACGTTCCCCCGCCCGTAGTGCACGACGATCACATCGATCACGGTCGAGAACGCGACCGGGTCGGCGAGCAGCGGCGTGATGTCTTTGAAGACGATCCCGGGCTTCGGGAAGTCCGGGATGTCCCGGATGTGGCCGCGGAGGCGCTCGAGGTCGTTCACGCGCGCATCCTACTCGCCCCTCACCGCCGCCGTCGCCGTCGGGCGTCGGAGAGCCACCCCCGGCAGGAGACGGACGGCGACCGGTCCGAGCGCGGCCATGAACAGGACGTACGCCGCGGCCAGCGAACCGAGATCCGGATGCAGCTGAGCCGCCACCGCCAGACCGGCGATCACGAGGGAGAACTCACCGCGCGCGATCAGCAGCATCCCCGCCCGCAGACGGCCGCGGGGCGCGGCGCCCTCGCGTCGTGCGGCGACCCAGCCCGTCCACACCTTCGTCACCCCGCTGACGAAGGCGAGGACGAGCGCCATGCCCGCGACCTGCGGGATCGACGATGGATCGACCCGGAGGCCGAAGAAGACGAAGAAGACCGCCGCGAACAGGTCCCTCAGAGGGGTGAGGACCCCGCGGGCGCGGTCGGCTGCCCGGCCGGAGAGCGCGATGCCGACGAGGAAGGCGCCGACGGCCGCCGAGATGTGGAGCCGCTCGGCGAGGCCCGCCACGAGAAGGGTGATCCCGACGATGCTCAGCAGCAGCGTCTCGTCCGAGTGGCTGAAGACGGCTCGGCTCAGCGCCTGACCGTGACGGAGGGCGAGCGCCAGGATCAGGATCGCGGAGCCGACCGCGATGACGACGGTGAGGCTCAGGCGCGCGAGACCGCCCCCCTGCAGCAGCGCCGCGGTGAACGGGAGGTAGGCCGCCATGACCAGATCCTCGATCACGAGGACCGACAGGACCGCGGGCGTCTCCCGGTTCCCCACCCATCCCAGGTCGCTCACCTGCTTCGCGACGATGCCCGACGAGGAGATGTAGGTGACGCCGCCGAGGAAGAGGGCTGCCAGCCACCCCCAGCCGAGCACGAGGGCGAGGAGGAAGCCGGGCGAGAAGTTCAGCACGAGGTCGAGCGCGCCGACCGGCGCCGAGCGTCGCAGGCTCGAGGTCAGCTCCTCCGCCGAGTACTCGAGCCCGAGCATCAGCAGCAGCAGGATCACGCCGATCTCCGCCCCGACCTCGATGAAGTCCTCGGCGGTCACGATCGGCACGAGGCCTCCCTCTCCCACGGCGAGGCCCGCGAGCAGGTACAGCGGGATCGGCGAGAACCCGAAGCGGTGCGCGAGCCGGGAGACGGCCGCGAGCGCGAGGATCACGAGCCCCAGCTCGAGGAGCAGGACCGCTGACGGCACGGATCAGCCGGTCCGCAGCAGCACCGACAGGTCCTCGATGCCGCGCGGCGTCCCGACGACGACGAGCGTGTCCCCTGCCTCCAGCCCGAAGTCCGGGCCGGGCGCCGGATGCGCGTCCGCGCCTCGGACGACCGCCACGATCGACGTCCCGGTCCTGGTGCGGGCGGCGGTGTCTCCGATCGTCCGGCCGGCGTACGGCGTGTCGTCGCGGAGCGGCAGCCAGTCGATCGCGAGCCCCTCGATCCGCTGGATCGTCGAGAGCTGCTCGGCGACGCGGGATCCGCCGAGGACCTCGATGAGGGTCCTCGCGTCGTCGTCCTCGAGCGCCAGGACCTCCGCGCACATGTCGGGATCGTCCCGGTCGTACAGCAACAGCTCGCGCCGGCCGGTCCGGTGGTGGAGGACCCCCACCCGCTTGCCGGCCTCGGTCAGGAACGCGTAGCGGATCCCCATCCCCGGAAGGACCGTCTCTTCGATCTTCGCCATGCGCGCATCCTCCCACGCCCGCGGGGCGGAGCGAGGCTCAGCGCTTCTTGCGCTTGGCCCGAGGCTTCTTCTTCGGCCGCCGGGGGCGAGCCGCGGGCGTCGCGCCGCGCGACCCCGACCCGCTGCGGGGGGCGGGCGCCTCGACGACGTCCGCCTCGACGACGTCGGCCCCTCCGGGGACGGCGGCGAGCTCCGGACGCCGCGCCCTGGCCCGCTCCCGGAGCTGCGCGAGCCGGGGCTCCCGCTCCTTGAGCGTCGTCAGGAGCGGTGCCGCCACGAAGATCGAGGAGTAGGCGCCGAGCGCGACCCCGACGAACAGGGCGAACGCGAAGTTCTGCAGGGTCTCACCGCCGAAGAGCAGGAGGGTGCCGATCGGCAGCAGCGTCGTGATGCTCGTGTTGACCGATCGCATGAACACCTGGTTCAGCGAGAGGTTCACGGCGCCCGCGTACGTCTCCTTCGCCACGAGCGAGGGCGACGCCGCGTTGTCGCGGATCTTGTCGAAGATCACGACCGTGTCGTAGAGCGAGTACCCGAGGATCGTCAGGATCGCGATGACGGTTTCGGGGGTGACCTCCCGTCCGGAGAGCGAGTAGATCCCGGTCGTGATGATGAGATCGTGGAAGAGCGCTGTGATGGCCGCGACGGACATCTTCCACTCGAACCGCATCGCGATGTAGATGCTCACGACGACGAGGAAGATGATCAGGCCCTGGAGCGCCTTCCGGGAGATCTGCTCCCCCCACCGCGGCCCGATGACCTGCGCGTTCACCTGGCCGGCATCGATCCCCGCCTGCTCGGCGAGGGCGGCCGTGACGTCCGCCCGGCGGTCGCCGAGGTCTCCGGTGCGGACGCTGACCTCGCTGTCGTCGACGACCTGCACGACGGAGTCGCCGTATCCGAAGCGCGCCATCGTCTCGCGAACCTCGGTGGTCGAGACGCCGGCGGGGTTCGGATAGACGAGCTGGGTCCCACCGCGGAAGTCGATGCCGAGGTTGAGACCTCGGATGAACAGGCTCCCGATCGAGAGCACGACGAGCAGCCCGGAGATCGCGAACCACAGCCGCCGCCGGCCGATGATGTCCATGTGGAACTGGCGGTGCCCGCGGAAGGTCGCGATCGCGGATCGCAGGCTCATCGGCTGCCTCCCCGGACCGGCACGGGATCGGGATCCGCGGCCACCCCGGACCGCAGACCCATCCCCCGCATCTCCGAGAGGCGCCGGCTGCGGGCGATCAGGAAGACCGTCGGACGCTTGAAGAAGAACATCACGATGAGGTCGAGGAAGGTGGCGAGGCCGAGCGTGAGCGCGAAGCCGCGGACGGCCCCGACGGCAACGAGGTACAGGATCACCGCCGCCGCGATCGTCACCAGGTTCGCGGCGACGATCGTGCGCCAGGCGGAGGTGAAGGCGGGGCCGACCGCGGCTCGGAGCGTCTTCCCGCGCCGGACCTCGTCCTTCAGGCGCTCGTAGAAGACGACGTAGGAGTCCGCGGCGACACCGACCGAGACGACCAGGCCCGCGACGCCGGCGAGCGTGAGGCTGTAGCCGACGGTGCGTCCGAGCAGCGACACGATCGCGAGCGTGAGCGTCGCCCAGATCGCCATCCCGAACCACGTGACGACGCCGAGGACGCGGTAGTAGAAGAACAGGTAGATCGCGAGCGCGATCAGTCCGGCCACGCCGGCGAGGAGACCCTGGCGCAGCGACTCGCGTCCGAGGGTCGGGCTCACCGTGCGGAGCTCCTCGCGCTGCAGCTCGATCGGGAGCGCGCCGGTGCGCAGGACGAGCGCGAGGTCCTTCGCCTCCTGCTCCTGGAAGTTCCCCGAGATCTGCCCCTCGCCGCCCGCGATCTCCTCGTTGATGTTCGGGGCCGACTCGACGCGTTCGTCGAGGACGATCGCGAGCTGGCGGTTCGTGTTCTCGCGCGTGATCCGCGCGAACGTCTCCGCACCCTCGCCGTTCAGGCGGAACGAGACGACCCAGCCGGAGCTTCCGGGATCGGTCACCGCCGCCGGGTCGTTGAAGACGGCCCGGGCGTCGCGCAGGGCCTCACCCGTCATCTGGACCGGGCCGAGGCGGTACTTCGTCCGGTCCTCGCCGGACCCGAGATAGACGACCTCGCCCTCGGCTTCCTCCTCCTGCTCCTGCTGCTGCTCGTCGGCCGTCTCCTCCTCGGCCCCGGGCGAGGGGGCCGGCGTCGGCGCCGCGGAAGGCTCCGTGGCCCCGTCCTCCCCCTCCGCCGTCACCTGGAGCTCGTCGTACTCGGGCGTGCCGGGCGCCACGGCCTCCTCGACGATGCGGAACTCCAGGCGCGCGGTCTGACCGATCAGCTCGAGCAGCCGCTCCTGTGATCCGGTTTCGGCCTGCGGGATCTGCACGAGGATGTTGAGCTCACCCTGCCTCGTGATGTCCGGCTCGGCGACCCCGAACTGGTCGACCCGGTTCCGGATCACCTCGAGGGTCTTGTCGACGACCTCGCTGTCGGTCCCGGGCGGGGCGGTCAACGTGAGCGAGACGCCGCCGACGAGGTCGAGCCCGAGCTGCGGCCGCAGGTTCGCCCCGGAGAACCCCCAGATCGCCGCACCGGCGATCGCGAGCATGATCAGGGCCGACGCGGCGAGACGCCCCCCGCCCCTCACAGGAGCTTCGCCCCGTTGATCTCGAGGTGGAACCCGCAGTCGAGCTCCTCCGCCGCGCGGCGGCACATGATCATGCGTCCGAGGAAGATCTCGAAGTACTCCATGATGTCGCTGATCTGGGTGTCGATCGTGAGCTCGAGGCTGACCGTCTTCGCGGCGGAGTCTACACGCAGGAACGAGCGCTCCGCCGCGTAGTTCACGCGGTCGTGGATGTCGAACTCGATCCGGTCGTCCTTGCGGACCCGCGACCGGTGGACATCGGCCTTGTCCGCGAGGATCACTGCCGCGGCGACGGGCCCGGCGGTCATCCCGTGCTCCTCCTCGTGGTTCCCGACCGCGCCCATCACGATCGCGAGGTCCTGCGGGTCCATGCGGTCGGCGAGGATCTGCTGCACGAGGATGGCGCCCGTCTGGCCGTGGACGGCGCGCGAGACGAGGTTCCCGATGTCGTGGAGGTAGCCGCCGATCGCTGCGAGCGTCACGGTCCGCTCGTCGTGGCCGAGCCGCTCGAGGAGGTTGCGCGCGATGCTGCCGGTGAGGTTCGCGTGGCGGAACCCGTGCTCCGTGAAGCCCAGGCCGTCCATCACCCGGTCGGCCTGCGCGATGAACGTCGAGATGACCGGGTCCTGCTTGACGTCGTCGAACGACAGACCTGCGGAGGCAGGGTCACCCACCGGCGTCACGCTCCCCCGGAGCCCTCCCCCTCGAGCGGCTCGGGAACGAGGCGCCGGGCGATCGCCTGCTTGACGAACCGAACCTCGGTCCCCGGGCTGATCTCGAGCGAGACCTCGTCGTCGCTCATGCCACGGATCCTGCCGTACATCCCTCCGATCGTGACGACCTCGTCCCCGACCTGGAGCGCCGAGACGAGGTCCCGCTGCTGCCGCACGCGCCGCTGCTGCGGGCGGATCAGCAGGAAGTAGAAGATCGCCACCATCAGGCCGAGCGAGATGAGGAACGTCGCGTTCCCGCGCGGCTGCTGCGTCTGGGCTTGGGCTAGCAGTGTCGCGATCATGCCGATGACCCCCATGAAAAACGGCGGCACGGCTGCCGCCGGTGAGCGCATGATATCGCCGCACGGGAGCGGGCCGCCAGGCCGCGTCAGCGGCGCAGGAACAGGTTCACGACCAGGGTGAGGACGATCGAGACCAGCAGCATCGTTCCGAGCGGGAGGTACACCCGGACGTTGCCGCGCCCGAACGTCAGGTCGCCGGGAAGCCGGGGGATCAGGCCCTTGCCCACCGCGACGAGCACGAGCCCCACGAGCGCGAGCACCGCGGCCACGACCAGCAGCACCCGCCCGAACGCGTCCATCGTCGGAGCCTAGAGCAGGCGGCCGTCGGAGGGGCGGCCGAGGTGGCGGTAGGCGAGCTCGCTCGCCACGCGGCCGCGCGGGGTGCGGTGCAGGAACCCGAGCTGGAGCAAGTAGGGCTCGTAGACCTCTTCGAGGGTCCCGGCGTCCTCGCCGATCGCGGCGGCCAGCGTGGCGAGGCCGACCGGCCCGCCGCGGAAGCGATCGACGAGCGTCGTCAGGATCGCGACGTCGATCCGGTCGAGGCCGAGGTCGTCCACCTCGAACAGCTCGAGGGCCGCCACGGCCCCTTCCCCGTCGATCCGACCGTCTCCGCGGACGTCCACGTAGTCACGGACACGCCGCAGGAGGCGGTTCGCGACGCGCGGGGTCCCGCGGGCGCGTCGCGCGATCTCGGTCGCGCCGGCGCCGTCCACCTCGACCCCCAGGATGCCCGCCGAGCGGCCCACGACCAGGCGCAGGTCCGCCTCGCCGTAGTAGTCGAGGCGCGGCGAGAATCCGAAGCGGTCGCGCAGGGGCAGCGTGATCAGGCCCGGACGGGTCGTCGCTGCGACCATCGTGAAGCGCGCGAGCTCCAGCCGGATCGTCCGGGCGGACGGGCCCTTGCCGATCACGACGTCGAGCTTGAAGTCCTCGAGCGCCGGATAGAGGACCTCCTCGACCGCGCGCGGCATCCGATGGACCTCGTCGACGAAGAGCACGTCGCCCTCCTCGAGGTTCGTGAGGATGGCGGCGAGGTCGGCCGTGCGTTCGAGGGCCGGCCCCGACGTGTGCCGCAGCGCCGCCCCGAGCTCGTTCGCGACGATCCCGGCCAGGGTCGTCTTGCCCAACCCGGGCGGACCGGAGAACAGGAGGTGGTCGATCGGCTCGCCCCGTCGGCGTCCCGATTCGATCAGCAGCGCGAGCTGCTCCTTGACGCGCTCCTGACCGACGAACTCCTCGAGCCGCTTCGGCCGCAGGGCGACGTCCAGCTCGCGGTCGAGCTCGAGCTCGTCGGGCGTGACGATCCGCTCGGCGCTCATGCTCCCGCCCCGACGCGCCGGAGCGCCTCGCGGAGGATCTCTTCGACCGGCTGGCCGTCCGGCTCGAGCCCGTCGACCGCCCGCTGGACCTCCTGCGGCGTCATCCCCAGCGCCGACAGCGCCTCTCGCACCTCCGACAGGGGGCCGGCGGTCGGCACCTCGACCTCGCCGCCGAGCTTGTCGCGGAGGTCGATCACGATGCGCGCCGCCACCTTCTTCCCGACCCCCGGAACGACCGTGATCGCATCGGCGTCCCCCTCGAGGATCGCGCGATGCAGCGCATCGGCGGAGAGGGCCGAGAGGATGGCGAGCGCCACCTTCGGGCCGATCCCGGTGACGCCGTTCAGAAGGAGGAACAGGCTCCGCTCGGCCGGCGAGGAGAACCCGTAGAGGGTCATCCC
>DATLGG010000088.1:0-5906 GCA_035540615.1 Actinomycetota bacterium
CAGCGTACGCCGCCACGGCTCTGCTGCGCCGCCTCGATGTCGGTGGCCCGCAGCCTGTAGCACCTCACGGACACGCCCGGCGCCGGCAGCGGCGGCGTACGCTGAGCGTGGCATGGACGACCGTTCCACCACCCCCCGTGCGAGCGTCGAGGTGCACGGCCTATGCAAGGCCTTCGCCCGCCACCCGGTGCTGCGCGACGTGTCCCTGGAAGTTGCACCGGGCACGGTGCTGGCCCTGCTCGGACCCAGCGGGTGTGGCAAGACGACCCTGCTGCGCACCATCGCCGGCCTCGAGGTCCCGGACCGGGGCGAGATCCGGGTGGCCGGGCGGGTCCTGGCCGCCGCCGGGGTCGACGTGGCCCCCGAGGACCGCCGGGTGGGCATGGTCTTCCAGGACTGGGCCCTGTTCCCCCACCTCGACGTGCGCCGCAACGTCGCCTTCGGGCTTCCCCGCCACGAGGAGCACCGGGTCGACGAGCTGCTGGCCCTCGTTCGCCTCGACGGCCTCGGCGAGCGGATGCCGCACGAGCTCTCCGGCGGGCAGCAGCAGCGGGTCGCGCTCGCCCGTGCGCTCGCCCCGAACCCGGAGGTGATCCTCCTCGATGAGCCCTTCTCGAACCTCGACGCGACCCTCCGCGCGCGCGTCCGCAGCGAGGTCCGCGAGATGCTGCGAGCGCTGCACGCGACCGCCGTCTTCGTGACGCACGACCAGGAGGAGGCGCTCTCGATCGCCGACGAGGTCGCGGTGATGGATGCCGGCCGGATCCTCCAGGTCGGGCCCCCCACGGAGGTGTACACCGACCCGGCGGAACCGCGGGTCGCCGAGATCCTCGGTGACGGTAACCTCCTTCCCGCCGAGGTCCGGGACGGTGTCGCGACGACGGTGCTCGGGCGCATCGCCGCGCCCGGCGTGGCCGAAGGTCCGGCCGAGGTCGTCGTCCGGCCCGAGGCGATCGCCCTCGCCGCCGAGGGCGTCGACGCGGTGGTCGTGGACTCCGAGTTCTACGGTCACGATCAACGAGCACGCGTGAAGCTGCACGACGGGACGCTCGTCGACGTCCGACTGCTGGGCGAGGTCGAGCCGCTGCGTCCGGGTGCTCGCGTTCGGCTCTCGGTGCGGGGACGGACGAGGTTCTTCCCCCGCCCGGATCGCCGCTCCGCCTAGCTGCGGCGGCGGCGCGACGGCGCCGCCCGTACCGGCTCCGTCCGCCCCTTCGGGAAGTGCGGCGGCCATGGGGCGTCCCCGAGCCCCCCGCCCTCGTCACGGTCGGCGAGCTCGAGGAGCGCGTCGAGGGTCCCCACCGCCTCGTCGATGCCCGCGCCGGGGTCACCGCTGGTGCGGAAGCGCTCGGGGACGCTCTTCAGGTGGAAGTCGCGCGGCTCGACCTCGGGCACCTCGTCCCACGCGATGGGGGTTGAGACCCGAGCGTCCGGAACCGGGCGGACCGAGTAGGCGGAGGCGACGGTGCGGTCCCGCGCGTTCTGGTTGTAGTCGACGAAGACGCCCCGGCGCTCCTCCTTCCACCAGGCCGTCGTCGCGAGCGAGGATCGGCGCTCGACCTCGCGCGCCAACGCGAGCGCCGCCCGCCGGACCTCGGTGAAGCCCCACCGCGGCTCGATCCGCACGTTGATGTGGATCCCTCGCTTGCCGCTCGTCTTCGGGAAGCCTCGGAGGCCGTGCTCCTCCAGGACCTCGCCGACGACCATCGCCACCTTGCGGACGCTCGCGAACGGGATCCGCGGCGTCGGGTCGAGGTCCACGCGCAGCTCATCCGGGTGATCGGGATCGTCGCGGCGGACCGGCCACGGGTTGATGTCGATGCAGCCGAGGTTGACCATCCACGCGAGATGAGCCGCGTCCGCGACGACGAGCTCGTCCGCCGAGCGTCCACTCGGGAAGGTGATCGTCATCGTCTGGAGCCACGACGGGCGCTGCGGCGGGATCCGCTTCTGGTAGAAGTCCTCACCCTCGACCCCGCCGGGGTAGCGGTGCAGGATCACCGGCCGGTTGCGGCACCCGACGAGGGCTCCCTCCGCCACGGCGACGTAGTAGCGCACCAGGTCGAGCTTCGTGATCCTGCGCTTCGGGAAGTAGATCTTGTCCGGGTTGGTGACCTTGACCTCGCGGCCGGCCAGCCGCAGGACCTCGGCTTCCGCCACGTCAGCCTCCGAGATGGGCGGCGACGAGGCGCAGGTCCTCGGCGAATCGCGCACGCTCGAGCCGGCGGATCTCCTCGTCGGGCGCCCGGAGGATCGCCGACGGGTGGATCGTGAGCGTCGCGACCGGGGCCAGCTCCGAGGGCACGAGCTTCCCGCGGTCGCGCGTGACCCGGACCTTCGTGCCGAACAGCGCCGCCGCCGCCGTGGCCCCCAGCGCCACGAGGACGCGCGGCCGCACCACCGTCAACTCGGCTTCGAGCCACGGCCGGCATGCGCGGATCTGCTCGGCGTTCGGTTTGCGGTGGATCCGCCGTTTCCCGCGCTGCTCGAAGCTGAAGTGCTTCACGGTGTTCGTGACGTAGGCGAGGCGGCGATCGATCCCCGCCTCCTCGAGTCCCCGGTCGAGCTCCTTGCCGGCCGGCCCGACGAACGGGCGCCCCTCGACGTCCTCGCGGTCGCCGGGCTGCTCACCGACGAACATCACCTCCGCCCGCTTCAGGCCCTCGCCCATCACGCCCTGGGTCGTCCCCTCCCACAGGTCGCAGCCGCGGCAACCGTCGACCGCTCCGCGCATCGCGGGAAGCGTGAGCTCGTCGGGGAGGTACGCCGCGGCCCCATCCACGCCGCGACGCCGATCCGCCGACACCGGCGCTACGCGCTGACGCTAGCCGCTGAAGTTCGCGATCGCCGGATGGTCGCGATCCACCGCGCCGACCTGCGCCGCGCCGCCGGGGGAGACGTAACCCGCGATCTCCTCGGTGAAGAACTCGGCGTTGATCGCCGTGTACTCCTTCCACTCCCCCGGCACGTCGTCCTCGGCGAAGATAGCGGTCACCGGGCAGACCGGCTCGCAGGCGGCACAGTCCACGCACTCGTCGGGCTGGATGTAGAGCATCCGCCCGCCCTCGTAGATGCAATCCACCGGGCACTCATCGACGCAGGCTCGGTCCTTGACGTCGATGCAGGGTTCCGCGATCACGTACGTCATGGGATTTTCCCCCTATCCACCGTGGCTACCGTGCATATCTGCCGTGATTCTAGCGCGGGACGCGCGCCCGGGCGAGGGGGTCAGTCGCCGAGGTCCCGTTCCTCATCCTCGAAGGCCTCGACGGCCTCGAGCGCCCGGCGGAGCCCGTCCTCGATCCTTCGCATCCTGGAACGGACGCGGCTCGCGTACGCGCCGCTGTTGCGGCGGCCCAGGAACAGGTCCGTGTCCTCGTTCGCCGCGCGGCGGAAGGCCGAGTCCGACTCCCACTCGACGCGGAGGATCCCCGCGCCCTGCAGGAGCCCGACCGCCGGGCCGACGGCCTCGAGCGTCTCGTGGTTGTCCACGTCCAGCTGCGCGAGGGCGAGGAGCTCCCGGAGGAGCCACTCGTCGATCGGCTCGCCCGCCTGCATGCCGGTGATCAGCGAGACGCACTCCGACGCCCGCACGACCTCGTCGTCCGTCGCCTCACCGAGGCAGCGGAGGAGCTCGTAGACCGGCTCCCATCCGATCGTCGGGGCGGGGAGGAACCTTGTGCTCATGTCACCACTCTCTCCACCGACCGGCGGACGCAAACGCGCGATGGCCTCCGAAGTGCTCGCCTTGCCGGGTGAGCGACGCGTGTGCGATGGTCCCGCGGCGATGGAACCGATCCGGTTCACGACGGCCGACGGACTCACGCTGGAAGGAGAGGTGCGTCGCGCCGAGAGCCGCGCCCGGGGGACGGCGGTGCTCTGCCATCCGCACCCGCGGCACGGCGGCAGCAAGGATCACCCGCTGCTCTGGACGATCCGCAACGACCTCGCCGCACGGCGCGGTGCAACCGTCGTCACCTTCAACTCCCGCGGGATCATGGGATCCGAGGGCTCGTTCGGCAGCGGCATCGACGAGCGACAGGACCTCGCCGCGGCGATCGACGTAGCGCGGCGGCTCGACGGCGGACCGACGCTCGTCGTCGGCTGGTCCTTCGGCGCGAACCTCGCGCTCTGCCACGCGGTGAGCGACCCGCGCATCGCCGGTCTCGCCCTCATCGGCCTCCCCGTCGCGGGCATCGGCCCGAAGGTGCCCGATCTTCCGCCACGCGAAGCGCTCCGAGGCCTCCGAGCGCCGGTCCTGCTGATCTCCGGCGCGGCCGACCAGTTCTCACCGGCTCCCGAGCTGCGATCCCTGGCGCGGAAGATCGGCACCGCCGAGGTCGAGGTCGTCCCGGATTCCGGGCACTTCTTCGAGCGACGGGAGCGCTGGGTCGCGGAGCAGGTCGGGTCGTTCGCCGAACGGGTGCTGGGCTAGCGCCGGCGGAAGGGCCCGCCGGTCCACCGACGCAGCTTCCGCCGCGCCGCCCAGGTCACGAGCGCGATCAGCAGGAACCCGGCGAAGAAGATCCCCAGCGCGACCCCGGCCGCGACCCGTAGGACCTGCCAGAGGACACCCGAGACCGCGGCCCAGATCAGCAGGATGATCACGATCAGCGCCATGCGGCCATCATCCCCCGCCGAGGCTTCGAGCGCACGGCGCGGGGGGAACATGACCGCGTGGCGATCATCATCGGAACGAGCGGCTGGCAGTACGACGACTGGAAGGGGCGCTTCTACCCCGCTGACCTCCCGAAGAAGGGATGGCTCCCGTTCTTCTCGGCACGCTTCCCGACCGTGGAGGTGAACAACACCTTCTACAACATGCCGAAGGCGGAGACGTTCTCGACCTGGCAGGAGGTCTCCGCCGAGGGCTTCATCATCACGATCAAGGCGAGCCGGTACATCACGCACATCCGCCGGCTCCGCGAGTGCGAGGACGCCGTCAAGCTCCTGTGGGAGCGCTGCGAGCGTCTCGGGGAGAAGCTCGGGCCGGTCCTGTTCCAGTTGCCGCCGAACCTCCGAGCGGACCTCGAGCTCCTCGCGTCGTTCCTGAGGGTCCTGCCGAGGGAGATGCGCGCGGCCTTCGAGTTCCGGCACGAGACCTGGGACACGCCGGAGGTTCGGGACACGCTCCATCGCCACGGATCCGCGCTCGTGCTCGCGGACCGTCCTGGCTGGAAGATCCGCACGGAGGTCACCGGCGGGTGGTCCTACGTGCGATTCCACCAGGGGACGAACCTCGGCCCCGGGTACCGACGCCCGAGGCTCCGGAAGTGGGCGGAGGCGATCGCCTCCCTCGATGCGGAGGAGACGTGGGTCTACTTCAACAACGACCCGACGGGGGCGGCGATCCGCGACGCGGTGACGCTGGCCGAGCTCCTGCTGGACCTCGGCGCTGACGTGCTCCCCGGCGCCGCGTGGGTCGATCGCGTGCCTGCTAGAGCGGGACGTGGGACAGGACCATGATCCGCGGCTCGGTCATCTCCTCCATCGCCGAGCGCAGCCCCTCGCGTCCGTAGCCCGACTCCTTCGCACCGCCGTACGGCATCTGGTCGGCGCGGTAGGCCGAGACGTCGTTCACGATGACGCCGCCCACGACGAGCTCGCGGTGGGCGAGCATCGCCCGCTCGATGCTCGACGTGAACACGCCGGCCTGCAGGCCGTAGCGTGAGGCGTTCGCGAGCTCGAGCGCCTGCTCGAACGTCTCGTAGCGCTGCACGGCCGTGACGGGACCGAAGACCTCCTCGCGGCACACCTTCATGTCCCCGTTCACGTTCGCGAGCACCGTCGGCTCGTAGAACGGGTCCCGTCTCCTTCCGCCGGTGAGCACCTCGGCACCCGCGGCGACCGCCTCGTCCACCCACGCCTCGATCCGCTCGAGGGCGCCGGGGTCGATCACCGGGCCG
>DATLGG010000089.1:0-3124 GCA_035540615.1 Actinomycetota bacterium
TGAATTCGAGGGCGAGCAGCTCGGTGTTCCAGCCCGCCTTCTCGGCGAGCCGGTTGAGCGCGATCCGGAGGGCCCGCCGGGCCACGGGATCGAGGTGGGTGACCCGGACGACCGGGTTCGAGTTTCCGGAGATCGACGGCCTCATCGAGAGCGCCACGCTTGGCGAGACACGCGGGGGCGACGAGGAAGTGCCGGAGGTTTCGGCCGAAGCGGCGGTCTCGCGGGCCGGAGACCTCTGGAAGCTCGGTCGGCATCGGCTCGTCTGCGGCGATGCGCGGGATCAGGCCTGCTACGCGCGCCTGCTCGCGGGCGAGCGGGCGGCCATGGGGATCCACGATGCCCCGTACGATCTGCGCATCGGGGGTCATGTGGCGAAGCGGGGCCGTCATCGCGAATTCGTCATGGGATCGGGCGAGCTGGGCGACCGCTTCGAGCCCTTCCTGCGGGATTTCCTGCTCGCGAGCACCGGTCATCTGGTGCCGGGCGGCTTCCAGTTCTGCTTCATGGATTGGCGCCATATGGGCGAGATGCTGGGAGCGGGGCGCGCCGCCGGGCTCGAGCTCAAGAACCTCTGTGTCTGGAACAAGGGCTACGGTGGCATGGGCTCGCTTTTCCGGTCGGCCCACGAGCTCGTCTTCGTGTTCCGCGACCCGAACGGGCCGCTGCGCAACAATGTCCAGCTCGGCCGCTTCGACCGCAATCGGAACAACGTGTGGGACTATCCCGGTCCGCAGAGCCTGCGCAAGGAGCGCGAGCTCCATCCCTCGCCCAAGCCCGTCGCCATGATCGCGGATGCGATCCGCGACGTGACCGACCGCAGCGAGATCGTGCTCGACGCCTTCTCCGGGTCCGGGACCACCATCATCGCCGCCGCGAAGGTTGGCCGGCGCGGCTATGCGATCGATCTCGACCCGCTCTATGTCGACGTGGCGGTGCGCCGGTGGGAAGCGTGGTCGGGCGAGACCGCCGTCCATGCCGAGACCGGGCTCACCTTCGCCGAAACCGCGGAGCTTCGCGCCGGCTCGGCCGAATCGACGATCGCGGACGACGATCCCAGCACGATGCCCGCTCCCTCCTTCCGGGTGCGGCAGCGCGCCCGCGGCGCTGCGTGAGGAGGGGGCGATGGCCAAGAAGAAGACTGGCACCACGCGGCAGCCCTACGAGATCGGCCGGGGCAAGCCGCCCAAATCGGGGCAGTTCCCGCCGGGCGTCTCCGGCAATCCCGGCGGGCGCCGAAAGGGGAGCCTCAACGTCAAGGCCGTCCTCGAGGCGGTCATGGGGACCGAGATCACGGTCCCCGATCGCGGCGGCACGCGGACCGTCTCGATCCTCGAAGCGCTCCTCCTGCGCCAAACCCAGGAAGCTCTGAAGGGGCAGCTTCGCGCGATCGAGAGCCTCCTCGACCGCTTCGAGCGGCTCGGCGGCGATCCCGGCCCGAGCCATTCGGAGCCGAACGCGGAGGACCTCGCACTCTTGAAGGAAGCCCTCGAGGGGTTGCGCTCGCGTCGAGTTCCCAACCGTTCGGCTCCGGCGCCGGAGCCGGACGACGACGCAGGGGCTTGAGCCATGGCCGACCGCGCGCGTCTCCTCCGGGCTCTCTTGAGGCAGGATCTTGCCACCTTCAATCGGAAGGTGTTCGCGACCCTGGAGCCCGGGACGGCCTACCAGCACAACTGGCATATCGACCACCTGTGCTGGCACCTGATGCGCGTGGCGAGGGGCGAGGTCCGACGCCTCGTTATCACGGTGCCGCCCCGCTCGATGAAATCGATCACGGTCTCGGTCGGCTTCACGGCCTGGCTGATGGGGCACGATCCGAGGCAGCGCATCATCTGCGTCTCCTATGCCGACGCGCTTGCGCGCAAGTTGTCCACCGACACCAGGCGGGTCCTCGAGGCCCCCTGGTTCCGCGAGCTCTTCCCTGCCCTTCGGCTCGCCTCGGCCCGCCCCAGGCAACAGGAGCTCGTCACCACCGAACAGGGGTACCGTTTCGCCGCGGGCATGAGCGGCGCGATCCTCGGCCGTGGCGCCGACCTCGTCGTCATCGACGACCCGATCAAGGCGTCGGACGCCTTCTCAGAGAAGGAGCGCCGTCGGGTCAACGAGGCCTTCGACAACACCTTGCGCACCCGGCTCAACGACCCCCGGACCGGCGCCATCGTGATCGTGATGCAGCGCCTCCACCAGGACGACCTCGTCGGCCATGTGCTCGAACAGGAGGATTGGGAGGTCGCGTCCGTGCCGGCCATCGAGACGGAGGAGCGCATGTACCGCGTCGGCGATGCCGAGGAAGATGTCCATCTTCGCCGACCGGGCGACGTGCTGGATCCGGTGCGGCTCCCGCGCGAATTCCTGGACCGGATGCGCCGGGCGCAAGGCGGGCTCACCTTCTCGGCCCAGTACCAGCAGGCGCCCGTCCCGATCGACGGGAACGTGATCAAGCGCGAGTGGCTTCGCTTCTACGGCGAGCGCCCTGCAAAATTCGATCTCGTGGTCGCGAGCTGGGATACGGCTTCCACCCTGTCGGAGACGGCGGATTACTCCGTCGGCACCGTATGGGGTGCGAAGGGGCTCGATTTCTACCTGCTCGATCGCGTTCGGGGCCGCTTCGAGGTGCCGGAACTCAGGCGCGAGGTGGTCCGCATCGCGCGGCAATGGAAGGTGAACCAGACCGTGATCGAGGGAACCGATATCGGTCGCGCGATCACGCAGGATCTGCGACGCGCGGGCGAGTACAGCGCCATTCTTCGTACCCCCCGCTTCGACAAGCAGGCGCGCTTCCTGGCCCAATCGGCTCGCTTCGAGTCGGGTCAGGTGCACGCGCCCGAGAACGCAACGTGGCTCGCGGAATGGCTGAACGAACTCCTGGCTTTCCCGAACGGCCGCCACGACGACCAGGTCGATTCGACGAGCCAAGCGCTCGACTACCTCACCGCGCGCACTCACCCGCTGCACGCGGCGCAGGAGCGGCGCGAGCGGCCCCAACGCGTGAACCGCCCCGCGAGGATCGTGCGTCCGGCGGGGTTTGCGCGCGAGTAGTCCTCCCGCACTGCTTGGGCATCAAAACGCGAGATTGGCTGCAGAGTACGGTTTGGTTTATCAACGGCCCTCCGTGGCAGCGTTG
>DATLGG010000090.1:0-5406 GCA_035540615.1 Actinomycetota bacterium
GTAGAGCTCGTCGCTCGGGCTGATCGCGATCCCCCAGCCGTTGCCGTTGATGCCCGCGTTCGCGCCGATCGGCGTCCCCTCGACGGGCGAGCCGTCCCTCGCGTGGTAGAAGCAGGAGGGCCAGACCTGCGAGCCGCAGCCCGCCACCGTGCGGATCGTCCCGTCGGTCTCGACGCGGCGGATCCGCTTGTTGCCGATGTCGGCGATGTAGAGGCGGCCGCGGGAGTCGACGTCGAGGGACTGCGGCAGGTAGAGCGTCGCCTGCGCGGCGGGAGCACCCTCGTGAGCGCCGCTGTAGCCGCGCTCGCCTGTACCCGCGACCGTCCGGATCTTCCCGTTCGCGAGGTCGATCGCGCGGACGATGTGGCCACGCTGCTCCGACACGTAGACCGTGGATCCATCCGGAGAGACCGCGAGGCCCGCCGGCGCCTGGAGGAAGGCTTCCTTGGCCGACCCCCCCTCGGCGCGGCAGCGCGACGGATCGGGGTAGCAGGCGCGCCCCGTCCCCGCGACGTGGTGGATCCGGTTCTCGCGATCGATGCGCCAGACGACGCCCTGACCGGGGTCCGCGACGTAGAGGTTGCCCTGCCGGTCGAAGTCGACCCCGACGGGCTTGACCGAGACCGTCGTCGGGGAGACACCCTCGGGGATCCCTCCCGCGACCGAGTGGATCGTGGGCCCTGCCGTCCCGGCGGCGGACGCCGGCAGCGGAAGCAGTGCCACGAGGCAGGGCAGCAGAACACGTCGCGTCACGGCGAGCTCCTTTCGGTCGACGTGACGACGCTGGTTCTACGCTCTCAGGAGATTTCCTTTGTGCAGGCGCACAAAATCGGGACGAAACGGCGGCCTCCGACGAAGCAGCCGAGCGCCCCCACGGCCCGAACAGCAAAGAGGGGCAGGTTGCCCCGCCCCTCTTTGCCGATCGTTCGCAGGCCTTACTGGTCGGTCTGCGTTACCTGACCCGGCGGCTCGACCTCGCCGCGCCAGGAGCCCGTCTCCTGACCGCGCGACTCGATGAACTCCTTGAACCGCTCGAGGTCGCCGCGGATGCGCGACGTCGTGATGCCGAGCGCGTCCGCCGCCTTGTCGACCCAGCTCTCCGGCTCGAGCTCCATCTGGAGCATGACCCGGGTGGTGGCGTCGTCGAGGCGGTGGAAGCTGACGACCCCGGCGTGAACCACGTCACCCGCGGCCGTCCAAGCGATCCGCTGGTCCGGCTCCTGCTCGGTGATCTTCGCTTCCCACTCGCGCCGCTGCCCGGCCACCTCGGCGACCCAGTAGAGGC
This sequence comes from Actinomycetota bacterium, assembly GCA_035540615.1. GTDB lineage: Bacteria > Actinomycetota > UBA4738 > UBA4738 > CALAEC01 > DATLGG01. Next base: position 1,286 of record DATLGG010000090.1, read on the forward strand.
GGGTGTCATCCATCTGGCGGACCTCCTCCACGCCCTCCATGAAGCGCGGGAACTCCTCGAACTGGGTCCACTGGTTGTACGCGGTCTGTACGGGCACCTGAACGTCGATGCTCTCTTCGATCGTCTTCGTCACGGGGCCTCCTCCTTTCGACGGTTCCTTGGTCGCTTCTACCCGCCGGAGAGCGAGCGAAACGACCGAACCCGTCAGTCGGAGCCGTCCCCGGGGGGATGGTCGTCAGGTCGGGGCACCCCGGACACCTGCCACGGGAGCGCCGGGACGCCCCATGGTGGAGCGGGCTCAGCTGGCTCCCGCCAGTCGATCTCCCAGGCCATCTGACCTGCCGCTGACCCCGCCATCTCGAGCGAGGAGACGTTCGGCTGCATCGCGGCCAGTGCGAGGACGTGGCCGAGCGCGTCAGGGTCGCTACCTTCGACGGCGAGGTCGAACAGGCGGGTGAGTCGGAACGCCGCCGCTTCGTCTGAGGGGAGCTCCCCGCCGAGCCGACGGATGAGGATCAGGGCTCGCTGTTCGGCGAGCCGGACCCACCGATCCACCCAGGGTTTGGGGGGCTGGGGATGGCCTCCCGGTTGGATCTCGAAATGGACGTGCGGCGGGGTGCTGATGGCGTTCCCGGTGTTGCCCACGAACCCGAGCACGTCTCCGACCTCGACCCGCTGCCCGATCTCCACGTCGGCTGCCCACCGCGAGAGGTGGCAGTAGAAGAACTGCGTCCCGTCGGCGTCGGTGATCTCCACGTAGAGGCCCGGCATCGCGCCGCGTCCCTTCTGCGTGACGACGCCGGTCGCCGCGGCGACGAGCGGGGTCCCGTGCGGGGCGAAGATGTCCAGGCCGAGGTGGACGCGGCCACCCGAACGAGGCGCGTGCCAGTCGTCGATCCACCAGGCGGGCCCGGCGACGGGGAAGGGTCCGACGACCTGCGTGAGCGAGTCCTGAAGGGGGGTTCCCTCCGGGACGAGGCTCGAGAGCAGGTCCATCAGACGCGCGGTGCTGTTGGGGCTTGAGATCGCGAACGGCGCCTGATGCGCGCTGTGGCCGGCCGAGGCGGTGCTCGCCGCGCGACCGGGGCTCGGCCGACCGGGCTCGGATCCTTTCCGTTTCTGGCGCTTCGGCCGCTCGCGTGGGTCGTCGCGCTCGTCCGGGTCGGGTGCGGGCGGGGTGGTCGGGAGGGGCGCCGGTTGGCACAGGCCGGGGATGGGGACGGGCCGGCACGGGTCGAGCATCTGCGCGGGCGCCGGGGAGGCCTGCAGGATCGTCGCCATCAGGAGCGTGGCCGCGGGCAGCGCGCGTGCGAGTCGTCGCATCCAACCCATCATCTCGAACCGGACCGATGGGATGCGATGGCCCATCGGGAGCATCTCGGTCCCACCCGTTCGGGCCATGCAGCTGTCGTGCGGCCGGCCGTCTCCCGTACCCTCGCCTCGTGGAGACGACGACGGCCCTCCTCCGCTGGTACGGACCCCGGCGCACCGCCTTCCCCTGGCGGGGGGCCGACCCGTACGGGGTCCTCGTGAGCGAGGTGATGCTCCAACAGACCCAGGCCGCGCGCGTCGCGCGCCTCTACCCGGACTTCGTCGCCAGGTTCCCATCGGTCGATGCACTGGCGGCGGCGTCGCGCGCCGAGGTGGTGCGGGCCTGGAGCGGCCTCGGGTACAACCGCCGCGCGCTCTCGCTCTCCGAGGCGGCGCGAGCCATCGTGCGCGACCACGCGGGCCGGGTCCCCAGGGATCCGGAGGTCCTCCAGTCGCTGCCCGGCATCGGCCCGTACACGGCCGCGGCGATCGCGGCGTTCGCGTACGGGCGCGAGGTCCCGGCGATCGACACGAACGTCCGCCGCGTGGTCGCTCGCGCTCGGATGGGCCGCGACGCGCACGAGGTCACCTCGGCGGAGGTCCGTGCCGAGGCGGAGCGATGGATCCGCGGGGTGGATCCCGCCGCGTGGAACCAGGCGCTCATGGACGTCGGGCGCGAGGTCTGCCGCACGAAGCCGGCGTGTCAGCGATGCCCGGTAGCGCGGTGGTGCGCGTTCCGAGCCCGGGGTGCGGTCCCGTCGCGTCGCCCGACCGGAACTTCGCCATTCGAAGGATCGTCCCGGCAGGTCCGGGGCGCCGTCATCCACCTCCTGCGGCCGGTGGGATCGCTGACGCTCCGAGGGCTCGCCGCCGGGTCGGGGCATCCCGTCGAGGTCGTCGCAGATGCGGTTCGGGGCCTGGCGCGCGACGGTCTCGTCCGGGCAGGTCCCGCCGCCCTGCGGGGGGCGCCCTCGGGCCGGGTCCGGCTCAGCGACGCCTAGCGGCTACCGGGGCGATGCCTCGCCGGCCGCGGCCTGAACGCGGCGCTGGTCCGACCCCTCCTGCACCCATTCCGCGCCGCAGGCGAGGCAGAGCCCACGCCGGCTCGCACCGATCACCACCAGCACCTTCCCGCCGTCACACAGTGGGCACCTCGGCATGGCTCCTCCTCTGTCTCCCCCTCGAAGGGTCCTCATCATGCCCGCGGGTCGAGGCGAACAGACGTCCGTCACGTGACGGTTCGATGACGAACGACCGATATGCTTGGCGCCGATGGCGCTCCTGCTCCTGATCCGGCACGGCATGACCGACCAGACCGGGAAGCGTCTCTACGGCACTTCTCCGGGCATCCGGCTCTCGGACGAGGGAAGGCGGCAGGCCGAACACCTCGTCCACCGACTCGACGGGCTCTCCCTCGGCGCGCTGTACTCGAGCCCGCTCGAGCGCTGCCGCGAGACCATCGAGCCCCTGGCCCGGCACCTCGACCTCGTTCCCACGGACCTGGATGAGGTGCGGGAGGTCGAGTACGGCGAGCTGACCGGCACGGCGTTCGAGGAGCTCCGTCGCCTGCCGCTGTGGCGCCGTGCCGAGGTTGCGCCTTCGAGCGTGCGGTTCCCCGGCGGAGAGACGCTGGGAGAGGTGCAGCAGCGTGCGGTGGCGGCGCTCGCGGAGGTGGCGGAGCGACATCGGGGGAGCGCGGTGGGCGTGGTGACTCACGGTGACGTGATCCGCCTCGCGCTCGCGCATCATGCCGGGATCCACCTGGACCTGTACCGACGGCTCGAGGTCGATCCGGCCTCCGTCTCGGCCGTGACGATCGACCGAGGCGGATCCCGCGTCGTGCGGGTGAACGACACTGGCCGGATGGACGACCTCGCCGACTACACCGGGTCACGATGATCGAGATCGATCCCGTCGAGCGCATCGGCAGCGCCCCGGCCCCGCCGCCCGCCGAAGGCGACTACGTGCTTCAGGCGCGGGGAGCGGGAGCGACGATGACCCTCCTCGTCGATCGCTCCCAGCTCGAGCTCCTGTCGGCGTCGATCGTGAGCATGCTTTCCGGCGAGCGCCTCACGGGGCAGGACGACGCGCTTCGCGCCGCCGACGTTCGGGACGACCACGTGGACTGGCGCGTCGGCCGGATCCTGCTCGGGTTCGACGAGGACCGGCGGCTCTTCTTCCTCGACGCCGAGGAGCTCGCGGACGACGAAGCGGATCGGCCTCCGGCATCGGTTCGCCTCTGGGTGGAGCCGCGGCAGATGCTGGCGCTCGCCGAGCAGGCATCCGAGCTGCTCGCGCAGGGCCTGTCGCGCTGTCAGCTCTGCGGGAACGCTCGGGATCCCGCCGAGCACGTGTGTCCCGCGCTGAACGGCCAGAGCGGTCACTGAGTCAGGTGCACGCGCTCCACAGGCCGCGCCCCTCGGCCCTCGCCTGGCGCTCGGCCCGCAGGAACCGCTCGACGTAGCGGACGTTCGGCGGATAGGTGGCGACGGACGCGTACCCCTGCCGGAGGATCATCTCGTTGAAGAGGCGGCCGTCGAGCCAGACGTAGGCGAGGAGGCGGTCGTAGCGATCCCGACGTTCCACGTCGAGCTCGAGCCGCACGCGTCGGCCGAGCAGATGGCCCGTCGCGAAGCGGCTCGCCTCGCGCGCGAAGCATTCGCGGACCCCGCCGAAGAAGCCCATCTCCGGCGTGTCGATCCCGATCAGCCGCACGGGCTCTTCCCGTCCGCCCCGGCGGACGCGGATCGTGTCGCCGTCGACGACCCGGACCACAGGGACGCCACCGGCGGCGGCGGGAGGGTCGGGAG
>DATLGG010000091.1:0-2936 GCA_035540615.1 Actinomycetota bacterium
CGCAGCCGTCCGGCGGGGTCCACGGCGGAGAGGCGGCCCGAGACACTCGCGACGCCGACGTCCCGACCGGGGCTCCCGTCGAGGTCGCCGAGCGCGATGCTCGGGAAGATCCCGGCGTCGTAGGCCCAGGCGACCTGGCCCGACCCGGCGTCCCGCAGCGTGACGAGACCGTCGGAAACGCTGGAGAGGATCAGCAGGCGCCCGTCGAAGCGCTCGACCGAGACGCCGTAGGCGATCCCTCGATCGGCGACCTCCCACAGCCCGGCCGCGCGCGGCGCGCGGATCGCAGGGTCGGGGTCGGGCGCCGGCGGGGTGCCATCGACGGCGAACGGACCGCCGCTCCAGAGCCCCGCGTAGACGTCCGGTGTTCCGTCGCCGCTGCCGTCGGCGACCGTGAGCGCGTCGGGCGTCGAGGCCTGCTGCAGCGGGCTCGCGCCGGGCCGCGCCGTCGAGTACGTCCAGAGCACGAGCGGCTCGGGCGTCCCGACGGCGTTCACGCTTCGGCCACGGCCGTCGAGGGCGAGGACGTGGCTGTTGTCCAGGCGCGACACCTGTCCGATCACGTCGTGGACGCCGTCCCCGTTGAGGTCGGCGGTCGTGACGGCGTTGAAGTTGACCGTTCCGGGCTGGCGGTAGTCCCAGATCAGCGTGCCGTCCCGCCCGTCGAGGACGGCGACGAGCGCACCGCGGATGTTCCCCACGGTGGTGACGCTGTCGCCGTTGCCGGGGGTCACGGACCGGCTCTCACCCGCGCCCGCGACGATCGCCTCCGGGATGCCGTCTCCGCTCAGATCCCGCAGCGTCGCCCCGCGCAGCTCGCCGCGGGGGACCTGGTGCGACCACAGCGGTCCACCGGTCGCGCCGGAGAGGGCGAGGACGCGCCCGTCGTGGAGCGCCGCCACGATGTCGCGGACGCCATCACCGTTCAGGTGGCCGAGGCGGAGATCGCGCACCCGCTCGCCCACCGGCTTCGGCGCGCGCAGATCCGAGCCGTTCGTCCCCGACAGGGTGTAGATCGCCTTGTCCTCCGACCAGGCAACGACGTCATCGATGCCGTACCCGTCGAGGTCGCTGGTCCGGACCCCCCGGCTGCCGTCCGGCAACCGGCGGCTCCACAGGGCCTCACCCGTCGCACCATCCACGGCGGTCACGCCCGACCTCGCGGCCGCGTTCGGCGCGGCGGTCGCGGCGATCAGCTCGTCTCCCTCGTCGCCATCGAGCTCGGCGACGGCCAGTCGCTGGAAGCTCGCCTGCAGCTCCAGCTTCCAGAGCGTGGCCTCCGCCGTGGGGCGGAACGGTCGCAGCGCGCGCACGCCTTCGGTCCCGCCGATGACGATCGCTCGGTCGCCGTTCCCGGTCGGGTCCAGCGTGATGGTGGGGACGACGAACCCCGCGGCATCGGTCCCCCAATCCTTCGTGATCCCGTCGCAGATCTCCGGGTCCAGCCCCATCTGGAGCGGCGTGGCCGCCGCGCCCTCTCCGACGAAGGCCAGGCCGATCCCCGCCGCGCCCACCGCGAACGCCCGGTTCGGCGAGGGCGCCGACACGCCGGTGAGGTTGAGCGTCGTTCCGGACGCGCCGAGTCGCCACGTCTTCCCGGCATCCGTGCTCTCCGCGACGAGACCCCCGTCGCCCACGGCGAACGCCGCGTCGCCGCTGGCGGCGAGGCTCCGGACCGGATTCGGCAGCGTACCGGTCACCTGCCACGTGAGGCCGCCGTCCTCGGTGCGCGCGACCTGGCCGCGGAAACCGGCGACGAGACCCTCGTCGGCCGACATGCGCACCACCGCGTAGAACGAGTCGGAGGTCAGGTCGGCTCCCACGTCCGCCTTCACGTGCATCGGGAGCCAGGTCTGGCCGCCGTCCTCGGTGCGGTACGCCGCACCCAGGTATCCGACCGTGAATCCCCGGAGGCGATCGGCGAAGGAGATCGCCAGGAGGCCGATCCCCGCCGGCGCCTGCTGACTGGTCCACGTCGTTCCGCCGTCCTTCGTCGAGACGATCATCTGCACGAGCGAGGCGGTGTACCCGACGGCCCAGCCATGGGTCGCGTCGACGAAGTCGACGGCGACCAGGTTCAGCCCGGTGCCCGTCGTCGAAGCCTTCCACGTCGCCCCGCCGTTCGACGTCGACAGGACCGTGTCGCTCAGCCCGACCACCCATCCGCGAGCGGCGTCGACGAAGTCCACGCCGCGCAGGTCACTCGACGTTCCTGACGTTTGAGCGCTCCACGTCGCCCCGCCGTTCGTCGTGGCGACGACGGACCCTCCCGTTCCCACGGCCCACCCACGTTGCGGCGTCGGGAAGGAGACGGCGGCCAGGTTCCGGTTCGAGATCGTCTGCTTCGTCCAGGCTCCGCCGGCGGACGCGCCGCCCGGCGCGATCACGGCGAGGACGACGAGCGACGCGGCGATGCGGGTGCGAGATGTCATGACTCCTCTTCGGGTCGTGGTCGTCGTTCGGGTGTTCCTTCCACCCCGCTCCGACGGAACCCTTTGTGCACCTGCCTAAATCAGGGCTCGGGAAGGGGGAGGGGGAACTCGCCGGTGCCGGCGGCTCCGGTGTCGTGGTCGAACGGCATCTGCATGAACAGCGTCCCGCAGGGCGTCCCGCCGCAACGCGCCTCGACGCCGCCCATCACGTACCAGCGGTCGTCGAGGAGCGGCTGCCAGCGCAAGCCGGTGAGCCAGGCGCGTGGACCGGCGATGGCGCGCCACGCGGCGACCGCCCCGGCGGGGGAGACGACCTCGGATGGCATCTCGGCGAGCGGGGGGACCGGCGCGGGGTAGTCGCCGACCGATGGCCGGTCCACCGCCACGACCTGGCCCGCGGCCTCCGTCGTCACGACCTGGTGCTGGGCCCCGCCGGGGGCCGCGTAGACGAGCCGCCAGCGGAAGGTCCCCGCGGTCATCCCACCCATCTCCGGGGCCAGATGC
>DATLGG010000092.1:0-3534 GCA_035540615.1 Actinomycetota bacterium
GCAGGTCGCGCCGGTCGAGCCCGTCGTGCGCGAGGAGGAGGCGCTGATCCGAACGATCCCGCAGTCACGGCCGCCGTCCGGCTCGGCCATCCACCGTGCCGAGCCGAAGCGGTTCAACGAGGCACGGGACCTCGGCGAGAAGTTCAAGGACGGTGTCCCGGTCATCATGAACCTCCAGGAGACCGAAGACACGATCGCGCGGCGGCTCGTGGACTTCGCCTCCGGGCTCGTCTTCGGTCTCGAGGGGAAGATCGAGCTCGTCGCCAACCGCGTGTACCTGCTCACCCCGCAGGAGGTCGAGGTCTCGGCGGAGGAGCGGGAGAGGATCCGGGACTCCGGGTTCTACAACCAGTTCTAGAGGTGGCCGTTGCCGACGGGGCTCCGGTAGCCTCGGCGGCTGTGCCGGAGGAGCCGCGATGCTGATCCAGATCGTCTGCCTGGTGCTGTTCGCGTTCTGGCTGACGCTGTTCGCGCGGATCATCCTGTCGTGGTTCCCGCCACCGCGGTCGGGGGCCGGGGCGGTCGTCGTCGAGGTCATCTTCGACGTCACCGAGCCCGTGCTCAGGCTCGTCCGGGGACTGCTGCCGCCGATTAGGATGGGGGCGATGGGTCTCGACCTCTCGCCCATCATCGTGTTCGTGGCCCTCGCCGTGATCCGCGCGGCGCTCGGGTGCACGGTGACGATCTAGGGGGTTTTCCCGATGGCCAGGAAGAAGAAGAAGGACGAAGCCGGGTTCGAACAGGCGCCGGCGGGTGGGCGGCGTCGCCTGACCCCGGTCGACGTGCAGGAGAAGGTGTTCCGCCTCGCCTTCCGCGGCTACAGCGAGCAGGAGGTGGACGAGTTCCTCGACCAGGTGACCGAGGATCTCGCCGTCCTCCACGAGGAGAACAAGCGGCTGCGCGAGAAGGTCGAGCAGGGCGGCGCCGGCTCGAGCGTGCTCCCCGACGCCCAGCGACGCGCGGACGAGATCGTGCGGCAGGCCCGCGAGCAGGCCGCGCGGCTGCTCGCGGACGCTGAGCGGCGAGGCGGGGCCGGCTCCGGCGAGGGGGCCGCGGCCGCTCCCGCGTCGTTCCTCGTCCGGGAGCGGGACTTCCTGCATCAGATGGCCTCATTGATCCAGGGGCACGCCGAAGCGCTGAAGCAGGAGGCGCGTCGCGCCAAGGAGGCCGAGGCGGCCGCGCCACCGCCACCCACGGCCGCGGCCGCTGCGGCCGGGATCGCGGCCGCTCCCGCGCCGGTCCCCCCGCCGATGCAGGAGCCGCCGCCGGCGGCCGCTCCGGCGGAGCCCCCGGCGGCATCGTCGGTCGACGAGCCGACGCAGTCGCATTCCCCGCTCCTCGACGAGTGGGAAGGTGGCGTCAGCGGAGGCCCGGAGGACCAGCCCTACGAGGGCAGCGACCTGTTCGGGGACCCTGCTCCGCCGGCCGAGGGTGAGGACGACCAGGCGTCGCTGCGGGAGCTCTTCTGGGGCGAGGAGTGAGCGCCCGCGCTCGCGGCTGAGGGGGTCGGATGTACGCCGCGTCCCTCGTCTTCCTCCTGGGGGCAGCCGCCTCGCTCTACCTCGGCTTCCGGCACGGGCGTCTGACCTTCGTCTTCGCCTCGATCGCGGCGAGCATGCTCTCGATGCTGTTCCTCGGCGTCAGCATCCTCCGTCGCCGCTCCGTCGAGGCGCTCGCCCCGCGACAGCCGTTCCCGTCGGCGCCGCCCGAGGAGGAGACGCCGGTCGCCCATGACGTCCCGGAGGACACCCCCGGGACGGCGTGATCAGCCGCGGCGCCGCAGCGCCACGGTGACCCGGCCGGCCTCGAGCTCGACCTCGGAGCGGTGCTCGGCCTCGGGGAGCGCTTCCGCCCGGAGCTTCTCCGCGAGGACCTCCGCCGCCACCCAGTCGCCATGCTGGCGGAGCGCCTGGAGCACCTCACCGTCGCTCTCGATCGAGAGCTCGATCCGGTCGGCGACGTCGAGCCCGGCCGCCTTCCGCGCGTCCTGGACGACACGGACGACCTCGCGTGCCAGCCCCTCGCTCCGGAGCTCCGGGGTGATCTCGAGGTCGAGGGCGACGGTCAGCCCCCCCTCGGAGACGATCCCCCAGCCACCCGCGGTCTCCCGCGCAAGGTCCACGTCCTCGGGGCCGAGCTCCACCGCCTCCCCGTCGACCTCGAGGCTCACGGTGGATCCGGTCGCCAGGGCCGCCGCGAGCGAGCCGTCGTCGCCGGCGAGCGCCGAGGCGACGGCTTTCACCCGCGGCCCGAGGCGCGGGCCCAGGACGCGGTAGTTCGGCTTCGCCCGCCAGCCCGCGAGCTCGTCGGTCGAGCTGGCGAAGGCCACCTCCTTCACGTTCAGCTCGTCGGCGATCAGCGGGGCGAGTGGCGCGAGCGGCGCCGGGTCGCCCGGGAGGTGCAGGACCGCGCGGGGGAGGGGCTGGCGGACCTTCACGCGCGCGTCGTTGCGGACGCGCCGCCCCAGCTCCACCACCTCGCGCACCGTCTGCATCGCCGCGTCGAGCTCTTCGTCCACGGCGTCGGGGTCCGCGAGCGGGTAGTCCGAGAGGTGCACCGACTCGGGCTGGCCGGCGCGCCCCGCGGCCAGGTTCGCCCACAGGGCGTCGGCGACGAAGGGCGTGAACGGCGCGAGCAGACGCGCGAGGGTCGTGAGGCACGTGTGCAGGGTCGCGTACGCCGCCGCCTTCGACGGCGACGCCCCGTCCGGCTGGGTCGGGTCCCAGAAGCGTCGCCGGGCCCGCCGGACGTACCAGTTGGAGAGGTCGTCGACGAAGCGCTCGATACGCCGGCCCGCCGCGGTGGCGTCGTAGCGCTCGAGACCGTCGCGAGCCTCGCCGATCGTGCGGTGCAGCTGCGAGAGGATCCAGCGGTCGAGCGCCGGACGCTCCCCGGGAGGCTCCTCCGCGGTCGGGTCGACACCGTCGGCGTTCGCGTACGTGACGAAGAACGAGTACACGTTCCACAGCGTCAGCAGGAAGCGGCGCACGACCTCGTCGAGGATCTCCATCGAGACGCGCCGCGGCTGCCACGGGGAGCCGCTGGTGAGCATGAACCACCGGACGGCATCGGCGCCCTGGCGCTCGACCACGCTGAACGGATCGATCACGTTGCCGAGCCGCTTCGACATCTTCCGCCCGTCCGCGTCGACGACGTGCCCGAGCACGACGCAGTTGCGGAACGCGGTCTCGTCGAACAGGAGCACGCCCTCCGCCATCAGCGAGTAGAACCAGCCGCGCGTCTGGTCTACCGCCTCGGAGATGAAGTCGGCGGGGAAGCGCGCGGCGAACCCGTCGGTCCCGCGCCCGAGGTCGGGATGGTAGTCCCACTGGGCGAACGGCATCGCGCCCGAGTCGTACCAGGCGTCGATCACCTCGGGGACGCGCCGCGCCTCCGAGCCGCAGGATGGGCAGCGGATCTCCACCTCGTCGATCTGCGGCCGGTGCGGGTCGATCCCCCGCACGTCGCGCCCGGCAAGGTCGGAGAGCTCGGCGAGGGACCCCACGACGGTCGCGTGACCCTCGCGGCAGCGCC